>NZ_JBHWYR010000007.1:92962-93275 GCF_042728695.1 Bacillus sp. NPDC060175 | reverse complement strand
CCTGTTGGGCCTGTATTTCCAGTTGCTCCCGTGCTTCCTGTCGCTCCTGTATTTCCAGTCGGACCTGTATCTCCTGTTGCTCCTGTACTTCCCGTCGCTCCCGTGTTTCCTGTTGGTCCCGTACTTCCCGTTGGGCCTGTGCTTCCCGTTGCTCCCGTACTTCCTGTTGGACCTGTATTTCCGGTTGGGCCTGTGCTTCCCGTTGCTCCCGTACTTCCTGTTGGACCTGTATTTCCGGTTGGGCCCGTGCTTCCTGTGGCTCCCGTACTTCCCGTTGGACCGGTGTTTCCTGTCACTCCTGTACTTCCCGTTG
>NZ_JBHWYR010000007.1:0-92863 GCF_042728695.1 Bacillus sp. NPDC060175 | reverse complement strand
GCTCCCGTACTTCCTGTTGGACCTGTGCTTCCTGTGACTCCCGTACTTCCCGTTGGACCGGTGTTTCCTGTCACTCCTGTACTTCCTGTGGCTCCCGTACTTCCCGTTGGACCGGTGTTTCCTGTCACTCCTGTACTTCCCGTTGCTCCCGTACTTCCTGTTGGACCTGTGCTTCCTGTGACTCCCGTACTTCCCGTTGGACCGGTGTTTCCTGTCACTCCTGTACTTCCTGTGGCTCCTGTATTTCCGGTTGGACCGGTGTTTCCTGTCACTCCTGTACTTCCCGTTGCTCCTGTATTTCCTGTCGGACCTGTATCTCCCGTTGTTCCAGTACTTCCGGTTGCACCTGTGACTCCTGTTGCTCCCGTGCTTCCCGTTGCTCCCGTATTTCCTGTTGGACCCGTACTTCCGGTGGCTCCTGTATTTCCTGTCGGACCCGTACTTCCTGTGGCTCCTGTATTTCCTGTCGGACCCGTGCTTCCCGTTGCTCCTGTATTTCCTGTCGAGCCTGTCACTCCTGTACTTCCCGTTGCTCCTGTATTTCCTGTCAGACCTGTATCTCCCGCTGCACCCGTACTTCCGGTTGGACCTGTACTTCCTGTCGCTCCCGTACTTCCTGTCGCTCCCGTACTTCCTGTCGCCCCCGTACTTCCTGTCGCCCCTGTTATCCCTGTCATTCCAGTTGGCACTGGAGGAAAAGTTGGGCCGACAAGATCTGGCGATATTTTAAAATTAGAATTTATCGACGCTTGTATTTTTTGTTTTCCATCATTTTTTTCCACCACTTCCACCCCCTCAAAAGCAAACTACAGCTGCAAAATATGTTCTATATAAAAATTCACCCTCCATTTGAATTGTATTTTCTAAAGCTGTCTCCAATACTACTTTTAAAACAATTCCTGCCATTTTTATGTAACACAAGTTCTTCTTCTAAATAAAAACTCCCCTATGCCTTAGGGGAGTCCTGCAACTGAATCTGTATTATCTGTATTTGGTGCTGCTTGCGTAGTACTCGACGCATTTGCACTTTGGCCCGTATTCCCTCCTGTTAAAGTACTAGCAGAAATACCTCTCGTATATGTTGTCGTCACAGAATCCCCCGGCTGTAAACAAAGCTTCGTCTCCGTCCCTATTACTGTAACAACATCAATCCAAGTGCAACCCGTTGAACCACTATACGATTTCGAGGCAGTAAACGAAGTATCCCTCAAATTATCACCCGTAAATATATTCCCAGTGTTATTAACGATAATAAACTCTTTTATACGTGCTGGCATACTTACACTCTACCTCTCCTTTACGAACCTAATGTACGTGTACTCGTCGCTAACGGTGGAAGAAATACTGACGTTCTAATCACCGCTTCTGGCTGCCGCTTCCCATTTAAAAAAATAGCCGTACTTGATCCTCCAGCACCGGCGTATATTTTTGCCACAGCTAAAGGTGAGATATTATAACAGTCGCCGACATTAACAGCTCCTGTATTATTAATAATTTTTACTTTACGCATGTTAATTCCCATTTCGCCTCCCCCTTTTATACACTGTATGCAAAAGAAAAAAACTTGAAACACACACGTTTCAAGTTTTTTTAGCTGATTATTTAGTTTCACCTTCATATTGAAGCATACCGCCAACCATATTCGCTGTTTTAAATCCTTGCTCATTTAAATAATGGCATACATTTTCACTACGCATTCCCGAACGGCAAATAAAGATATATTCATTCTCTTTCTCAAAGAAATCTACTTTATTTGGAATATCGCCCATTTTAATATGTACAGCTTCCGGAATTTTCCCTGTCGCTACTTCTTCATCTTCCCTTACATCTACTAAAAATAATGTTTCTCCATTTTCTAAACGCTCTTGCACTTCTTCTGTAGTAATTGTTTTTACTTCTGTCATATGTAGTTCCTCCTTATATACAATAAAACCTTCAGTTTCTTCTTTAAACAAACATTGCTCATCAATTTTAGCACGCGAAGGAAGGAACGCAAAGAATGGAACATTTATTTCTCAATTTTCCCGCAAAACTTATTCTTTACAAACATAACTGGCGCATTGTATCCTCAATATACTTGTTTGATGAAAGGAGCCAGTTAAAATGACACTTTTTCTTTTCATTACGGGCATCATTTTCTTAGTTTTTGCAGTTATTGCTCTTAGTATGAAAAATAATAAAAAGATAAAATCCCCTCAAGAAATGTCATTCTTATTTCTATTACTTAGTATAGCTTTCTTCGGTTTATCAATCGCTTCATATATTTTCCGTCTGCAAATCATGTAAAAAAAGGTGCCTACTATAAATCATGCACCTTTTCACATTAATTATTTCCTACACAAAACTAGATACTTTCCGATTTAAAAACTCATAAACTTTCTTTTCAAATAAATGAACATCTAACGCTCCTGCCATATGCCCATTTATACTTTCTATCTCATATACTTCTGCATACTTCCCCTGCTTTTGCAAAATTTCTACCATTTTATAATTGGAACGAGGCGGCTGAAGTAAATCTTGTTTGCATGGAATCATGAGTACATTCGCTTCAATCTTAGAAAGAGCCTCTTCTAAGGAAGAAAATCCATATGCAATATCATGTAATAAGACCGCTTTTGTAGTATACATCCATGAATTTGCATCTACTAAATCTATACTTTTACATGTCACTTTATTTATTTCTTTCTCAAATGATGTTAATGCAGAAAATTGTTGATAAGGTACCATTTCTATACTGTTCCGCGGGAATGCCTTTTCATAAAAATGTTCATCAAATGCGTTCATAAACATCATTTTATTCGCTAAATGAAGCCCCTTCGTTGGTTGCTCCTCTCCGTACTTTCCACCTTTCCAATTTGGATCAAGCTGAATTGCTTCAATCGCATTTTGCGCTACATTTCCCGACGTTATAATTGGATTTTGTGGATTCGTAATAACTCCAATCATTCGTTCTACCATATGAGGATAGTGGACAGCCCATTGCTGCGCAATCATCCCACCTGCCGAAGGTCCCATTACAGCATGTAATCTAGAAATGCCCATATCTTTTATTAACTCATATTGCATACGTGCTACATCTAAAAATGTGAAAACTGGAAAATCCATCGCATACTCAAAACCAGTCATCGGATTTATCGATTTTGGTCCCGTTGTAATCACGTAAGGGTTCTTCACCTGTACATTACAAAGGTTATCAGTACATATAACGAAATATTTATTTGTATCAATTGCTTTCCCAGGTCCAATTAATCCATCCCACCAACCAGCTTCCTCATCATGCTCTGTATATTTTCCTGCCGCGTGACTCGTTGCACTAAAATAATGGCAAACCAAAATCGCATTTGACCTTTCTCTATTTAAAGCACCATACGTCTCATACCCCATTTGAACAGGAATTCCCCTACCATTTTCAAAAATAAACTCTTTTAAAACAAACTTCTCCTTCTTTACAATTTGCATTGACTCGCCTTCTTCCCGTCATATTATGAACTCCTTACTAAAGGATTTTTTTCTGCGGAAAGCATTCTCCTTCTTCTTTTCATAAATAAATGAATAATATACAAAATTAGCCACAAAATAGCACTATATTACACAATCAAAGAGGGCATACATATGATTTGGAATTGGTTACGTAAGAAAAAAAACTCAAATACAAAAGAGACAGCTGATTCGGAACAACAGTCTGATGATCAAAAGGAACATAACAAAGATAAGAATGACGAGCCAAAAAGTAAGGAACAAACTGCTGCTTCTTCTCAAGACAAGCAGCAAAATTCTAAACAAGAGGATTCTTCTCAAGACAAGCAGCAAAATTCTAAGCAACAGGATTCTTCTCAAGACAAGCAGCAAAATTCTAAGCAACAGGATTCTTCTCAAGACAAACAGCAAAATTCTAAACAAGAGGATTCTTCTCAAGACAAGCAGCAAAATTCTAAGCAAGAAGATTCTTCTCAAAACAAACAGCAAAATTCTAAACAAGAGGATTCTGCTCAAGACAAACAGCAAAATTCTAAACAAGAGGATTCTTCTCAAAACAAACAGCAAAATTCTAAGCAAGAGGATTCTTCTCAAGACAAACAGCAAAATTCTAAGCAACAGGATTCTTCTCAAAACAAGCAGCAAAATTCTAAACAACAGGATTCTTCTCAAGACAAACAGCAAAGTTCTAAGCAAGACAATTCTTCTCAAGATAAGCAGCAAGGTTCTAAGCAAGACGAGCCTTCTCAAAACAAGCAGCAAGGTTCTAAGCAAGACAATTCTTCTCAAGATAAGCAGCAAAGCTCTGGAAGTAACAGCATTTATGACTTTAGTAAGCCAAAAAAGGACCGCATTCATTCTCTACAAGACTTAATAACGAAGCTAAAAAAGTCTAGTGATTTTATTAATTACCATACATCTGACGATGAAACGATGCCTTACTGGATTTCTTACTATCGCCCTTCACTTGATGGGGAGAAATTACAAAAATATTTAATGCCTACTCTTTTAGAACGACCATGCGCTTCACTAGAAGAGCTGAAAGAACATATTCCGATGAGTGGTATTACAATTACGAACGACTTACAAAAAATTGAGGACATGGTTTTAAAGGGACATGCGATTATTCAATTGAACCAACAAGATCAAAAATGTATGCTTGCAAACATTGCAATTGATAATTATCGTGCACCAACTCCTCCATTAAACGAATCAACCGTTATCGGGCCACAAGAAGGATTCGTAGAAGATATTGATACGAATATTAATTTAGTACGAAAACGCCTTCCTGTTTTAGATTTAAACACAAAAGAAATGATTATCGGTGAGTTTTCAAAAACAAAAGTTGTCATGATGTATTTAGACAACCTAGCTGAAAAAGATAATGTAGATTTTCTAGAGGAATCATTACGCGCTCTTGAATATGATCAAATTAATGATAGTGCTTATATACAAGAATTAATGGGTGAAAAGTCAATTTTCCCTCTCTATATAAATACAGAACGCACTGATAGAGTCACAAAAGCACTTATTGATGGGAAAATCGCTATTTTTGTTGATGGTTCTCCGAGTGTCCTATTAACACCTGTATCATATTTCGATTTTTTCATTTCACCAGAAGACTATAACGTTTCTTGGCTATACGCTACATTCTCAAGGATTTTAAGATTGATCGCTGTTCTATTCTCAATTTGTGCAACTCCATTATACGTTGCAGTTTTGAATTATCATTATGAATTAGTTCCGAGTGACTTACTTGAAACATTGATTTTATCAAGGGCTCAAGTACCATTTCCCCCTTTAATAGAAGCACTTTTCTTGGAACTTGCGATTGATTTATTAAGAGAAGCTGGAGCAAGGTTACCTATGAAGGTCGGACAAACGCTCGGTATTGTAGGCGGTATCGTAATCGGGCAAGCGTCCGTGCAAGCTGGTTTAACGAGTAATATTTTATTAATTATCGTTGCCTTATCAGCGTTAGCTTCCTTTATTACGCCCATTTATAAAATGGGTAACGCCGTTCGTTTACTACGTTTCCCATTTCTCGCATTTGCAGAAATAGGTGGGCTCTTCGGTATATCTCTTGGATTTATCTTTTTATTTACCCATTTGTTTAGACTTACTTCTTTACGTAAGCCGTACGCTCTCTTTTATCCAACGAGACAACAATCCTTTAAAGATTCTTGGATTCGTTTTCCATTAACAATGATTGATACTCGAGATGTTCAAGCAAGACCGCAACACGTAAAGAAAGCAACTAATGGAATTTCTACGAAACATACGTCAGATTTTGATGATTAAGAAATGAGGTGCATCGATGAGTAAAATTAAAGCCGAACACCAAATATCACCCGTCTTCGTTTTCTTTTTAATTCACGGTGCACAATTTGGTGCTGGTGTTCTCGGATTTGCCCGAATTATTGCGAAAGCAGCAGGATACGATGGCTGGATAGGTGTCCTTCTCACAGGAATCATCATTCATATTCTCCTATGGATGATGTATTTCTTGTTAAAAGAAACAAACGGAAATTTAATTGATTTACAGCGACAAACGTTCGGAAAATGGCTAGGAAACGGCATTAATCTCATCTTTATAGCCTATTTTTTAACTGTTAGTATTTCAGTCATTCGAACATACGTTGAAATTATTCAAGTATGGATGTTTCCTACCGCTTCAACTTTTATGTTAACACTCTGTTTATGCCTAGTTAGCTATTACATTATTTCCTCTGGTTTTCGCGTAATTACTGGCATTTGTGTCATCTCAGTTGGCGGTACATTGGGATATTTATTGCTTAGCCTATTCGTTTTGAAATACTCACATTGGTCTAATTTACTACCTATGTTCACACATTCTTTTTCAGATATTTTAAAAGCCGCCAATCTGTCAATCTACAGTATGACAGGGTTTGAAATTTATCTCATGGTTTATCCATTTGTGAAAAATCCGAAACAATCTCATAAATTCGCTCAATACGGAGCTTTATTTTCAAATCTTCTATATTTATTTAGTACCCTTTTAGCCTTTGCATTTTTTAGTGAGAAACAATTATTAAAAACGATATGGTCACAACTTTCTATGACCCAGGTAATCCAATTACCATTCATTGAAAGACTAGAATATATTGCAATTTCCGCTTATGCACTCGTTATTGTTACGAGTTTTATCCTTCCGTTATGGGCAGCAACAAGAGGAACACACGAAATATTTCGTGTAAAACAAAGAGGTGTTTTAATTGCTTTTATGCTCATTACCCTCATTATTTCACAGCTTTTAACGAACAGACATGATATTAACGATTTTATTAGTAATGCATCAAGGATTAGTTTTTGGCTTATATACATATACATCCCAATTCTATTTATTATTGTGTGGGTGAAAAGAAAATGGAAAAAATCAAAAGAAAATTAATGCTTCTTTCTTGTATCAGCGTCCTTAGTCTAACTGGTTGCTTACAAAAAAATATTATCGATGATGTTAACCTAATTCAAGGGACTGTTTTTGATACAGCAAAAGATAATAAAGTAAAAGTCACATTCGTTTGTCCTATACAGAAAAAAGGGAATAAAGTTCAAGTCTTTGAAGGAGTAGGAAACGCAGTAAAACAAGTAAAAGCGGATACTTCTTTAGAATCCTCTCAACCGTTTGCAAGCGGACAAATGCGTATTGCTTTATTTACTACAAAAATTGCTAAAAAAGGGTTATCAACTTCCTTTGACACGTTAATTCGTGATGTGAACATCGGGAACTCAATGTATGTCGGTCTATTAGAAGGAACTGGAATGGACTTACTAAAAGGTAAATATACAACATCATCTAACGTTGCCATTTATATAAAGAAAATGTTAGACCATAATATGCAAACAGGCCCTTTACCTACTGACAATCTACATTTAGGAGCTTATCGATATTATCGTGAAGGCCAAGATTCCTATTTACCAATTCTCAAAAAAGATAAAGATAAAATAAAAATTACTGGCATCGGCCTTTTAAAAGGAGATAAATATATTGGCAAAATTAATTATCATGATATGTTTGCCTTTAAAGGCTTATTGGAAAAACACCGATTAGATTCACATGAATTTAAAGCAAACTCTGGATACACAATCATTAATAATATTCGCTCCGTCCCTAATTACCAAGTAAATATTAAAGACGGAAAACCATCATTTTTTATACACGTCAAACTAGAAGCGCGTATTCAAGAAATATCTAAACAGTTCAACTTAGACAATAAAAAGAACACAAAAAAAATAGAAAAATCAGTTGAAAAACAATTAGATGCAACAGCTAACAAACTAATTAAACAGTTTAAATCTTTAAATGTGGATCCGCTCGGCCTTGGTGCAAGATACAAAGAACATTATCGCTCATTCAAATTAGAAGAGTGGAGAAAAATGTACAAAGATGTTCCCATTACAATAAAATACACAGTTAACATTACAAATTCTGGCGTAATTGAATGATAATGATTGAACTCCTCCCTCCGGCATGATACAACGGAGAGAGGAGTTTTTCATTACCAAATATAGAGAGAAAAGATATTTACGGGGGAGCTTATGTCTAAAAAATTAGTAAAACCTATTTTAAATGGTATTTTATTTCTCGGCGTCTTTTTATTTGCTCATACATACTTAAAAAATGTTTCTTTCACACGTTATTTACTTGTCGTTATACCAATGCTACTCATCGGAATGTTTGGCATCGATCTTATTTTATCCATTTTAATTAAGAAAGAAGAATAACGAGCGAACATCTTATTTCTCATAAGATGTTCTTTTTATTTAATAACTACCTTATGTTACAATAAAGTGAAACTTTAATCAGTGGGGATTTTGTCCATTCCCCGCTGATTATTAGCCTTCACCAATCGGGCTTTTACGGGCAGTTATCTCCCACCTCGCTTCCTCGCATTTGCGACTTTTGAGGTGGGAGTCTTACTGCCCGTTAATGCGGGATAAACTTCGGCATAACGTAAGAAAGGATGAAACAACATGACAAACGAAAAAGGTTTAGATAAAGGATACGAACTTGTTGCAAAAATGCATGAAGAGTTCGGACATCCTGTGACAAGTACTCCAACAAAACTAACAGAAGAGCGTGCAAAAATTCGTGCTAGCTTTATGCAAGAAGAGTTAGAAGAATTTCTAGAAGCAACAACTGTTGAAGATCAATATGATGCACTTATTGACCTTATTTACTTTGCATTCGGAACGTTTGCAGAAATGGGCGTACGTCCAGATAAAGGATTTGAAATTGTAAACAATGCTAACATGGCAAAACTATTCCCTGATGGAAAGCCTCGATTCCGCGAGGGCGATGGCAAAATTATGAAGCCAGAAGGATGGCAAGCACCGGAACCACAACTTCGTGCGGAAATCGAACGTCAGCGCCAAGAAGCTGAAAAAAACTGCTAGGATCTCCTAGCAGTTTTTTATTATGTCTTTTTTCCTGCAATTCATTAATGACCCACGTGTCCCGCGTGTCCTGCTGCTCCTGCAGTACCAGCTGCTGCTCCTGCTGCAGTCCCTGCTCCAATTCCACCTGCCCAAGGCTGTTGTTGCTGCTGATATTGCTGATATTGCTGTTGACCTTGGTGTTGCTGCTGACCATGCTGATGCTGTTGACCATGATGTTGATGTTGACCTTGGTGATGCTGTTGACCTTGGTGGTGATGTTGACCATGGTGGTGATGTTGACCGTGGTGACCATGCTGCTGACCTTGATGAGTTTGATAAAGGACAGCCTGCGGATGAGCTTGGTGATGACCTTGGTGATGTACTTGTTGCTGATGGTGGCCTTGGTGATGCTGTTGACCATGGTGGTGATGTTGACCATGGTGGTGATGTTGACCGTGGTGGTGATGTTGACCGTGGTGATCATGCTGCTGACCTTGATGAGTTTGATAAAGAACAGCCTGCGGATGAATTTGGTGATGGCCTTGGTGATGTACTTGTTGTTGATGATGACCGTGATGCTGTTGATGGCCATGATGTTGATGATGGCCGTGATGCTGTTGATGGCCATGATGCTGTTGATGACCGTGATGCTGTTGATGGCCGTGGTGCTGTTGATGGCCATGATGTTGATGATGACCGTGGTGCACATGATGACCATGAACACCTTGAGGGAAGCCGCCGATTCCACCAGCTACAACACCAACGCCAGGTACAGGAAATCCTGTTTGTACGCCTCCAACGAAAGATGGGAATGTAGTTGGCATACCTACAGGAACTCCACCCTGTGCTCCCCCTACAAATGTTGGGAAGCCTGTTTGTGCTCCGGCTACCGACGTTGGAAATCCTCCCATTCCCCCCGGAAAGCCTGTTTGTGCTCCAGCTACTGATGTTGGAAACCCTCCCATTCCCCCTGGAAAGCCTGTTTGTGCTCCAGCTACTGATGTTGGAAATCCTCCCATTCCCCCTGGAAAGCCTCCTCCTGCTCCTCCCATCCACATTGGGATTTCTCCATATCCTTGCTGTCCAGCGCCCCCCATTAACATCATCTGTGCATAACCGTCTTCCTCACCTACCATAAAGCCATGCGGTGCATTATTATCCATTCCTTTCATTACTTTCACCTCTTCTTCTCATTTAGCCTACCTTTTTTATCATATTTTCTATAGAAGAATAGGTGTTTGTCTATATGGGAATTCCGCGCTTTTTTATTTGTTCTCCATTCGTGTCAAAAGCAATTAACTGATTATTCACTCTAAAAGGAGGGCGTTGTATTGATGATCATAACGAAGGCTGAAATAACTGATTTAGATTCAATCGGAGATATAGATGTCGCTGTAATCGGAGACGATAGTAGACGAAATTATATTAAACACGCTATCGATGAAGGAAACTGCATAATTGCAAAAGAAGACAATTCCATTTCTGGTTTTCTAACATACGATACAAATTTATTTCGTTATACTTTCCTCTCATTAATCATTGTTTCGCCAACGAAAAGAAGACAAGGTCATGCAAGCTCATTAATCTCATATATGTTAAGGCATTCTCCTACTCAAAAAATATTTTCTTCAACGAACGAACCGAATACAAATATGCAAAAAGTTTTTAAAACGAATGGATTTATGCGTAGTGGAATGATCGAAAACTTAAATGAAGGTGATCCAGAGATTATTTTTCACATAAAAAAGCTCAGAGCATAAACGCTCTGAGCTTTTATTAATAATTAATTAGTTTGCAACAACGTTAACAAGTTTTCCAGGAACAACAATTACTTTACGAACTGTTTTCCCTTCAATTTGTTCTTTGATTTCCTCAAGTGCAAGTTGTTCCATTTCTTCTTTTGATGCGTCTTTACTCATTGTTAATTTTGCACGAACTTTGCCCATAATTTGAACAACGATTTCAACTTCATCTTCTACAAGTTTAGACTCATCAAATGTTGGCCAGCTTGCATATGTGATTGTTTCATTGTATCCAAGCTTGCTCCATAGTTCTTCCCCGATGTGAGGTGCAACTGGTGCAATCATTTTTACGAAACCTTCTACATATTCTTTCGGAAGTGTTTCAGCTTTGTATGCATCGTTGATGAATACCATCATTTGAGAAATCGCTGTGTTGAAGCGAAGCTCTGCATAGTCTTCTGTTACTTTCTTCACTGTTTGGTGGTAAGCTTTTTCAAGCTCTTTATTTGGTGCATCAGTAATTTTCTCACTTAATTCACCATTATCTTGAATGAATAGGCGCCATACGCGGTCTAGGAAACGACGAGCTCCGTCAAGACCATTTTCAGACCAAGCGATTGAAGCATCTAATGGTCCCATGAACATTTCGTATAGACGAAGTGTATCTGCACCGTGGCTTGCTACAATATCATCCGGGTTTACAACGTTACCTTTTGATTTACTCATTTTCTCGTTGTTTTCACCTAAGATCATACCTTGGTTGAATAATTGTTGGAACGGTTCTTTCGTTGGAACTACACCGATATCATATAATACTTTATGCCAGAAACGAGCATATAGTAAGTGAAGTACAGCGTGCTCTGCTCCGCCGATATAAATATCAACTGGAAGCCATTGTTTTACTTTTTCAGGATCTACAAGTGCTTCGCTGTTGTTTGGATCGATGTAGCGTAGGTAGTACCAGCAGCTACCAGCCCATTGTGGCATTGTATTTGTTTCACGACGACCTTTTTTACCAGTTTCAGGATCAACAACATTTACCCACTCTTCAATATTTGCAAGTGGTGACTCACCTGTACCTGAAGGGCGAATGTTCTCTGTTTTTGGAAGAACTAATGGTAATTCTTCTTCTTTCACAGCTGTCATTGTGCCATCTTCCCAATGGATTACTGGAATTGGCTCACCCCAGTAACGTTGACGGCTAAATAACCAGTCACGTAGACGGTACGTTACTTTTTGATTTCCTGCACTTGTTACTTCAAGCCATTCAATCATTTTCACAATTGCTTCTTCTTTATTTAATCCATCAAGGAATGCTGAGTTTACGTGTGCACCATCACCTGTGTACACTTCTTTCGTAATATCTCCGCCTTTTACAACTTCTTTCATTGGAAGATTGAATACTGATGCGAATTCATAATCACGCTCATCGTGAGCTGGAACTGCCATTACAGCACCTGTTCCGTAAGTTGCAAGAACGTAATCAGCGATCCAGATTGGTAATTTCTCACCGTTTACTGGGTTAACTGCGTAAGCACCAGTGAATACACCAGTTTTCTCTTTCGCAAGTTCTGTACGCTCTAAATCGCTCTTCATTTTAACAGAGTTAATGTAAGCTTCTACAGCTTCTTTTTGATCTGCTGTTGTAATTTCTGCAACAAGTGCATGTTCCGGAGCAAGTACACAGTATGTTGCACCAAATAGTGTATCAGGACGCGTTGTGAAAACTGTGAACTTCTCATCTGTACCCTCGATGTTGAAGTGTACTTCTGCACCTTCAGAACGACCGATCCAGTTACGTTGCATGTCTTTTAAGCTTTCTGGCCAATTAAGCTCATCTAGATCTTCTAATAGACGATCTCCGTAAGCTGTAATTTTTAACATCCACTGTCTCATCGGACGACGCTCAACTGGATGTCCACCACGCTCACTCTTACCGTCAATGATTTCTTCGTTTGCAAGTACTGTACCAAGTGCTGGGCACCAGTTTACAGGTACTTCATCAACGTAAGCTAAACCTTTTTCAAATAGTTTTAGGAAGATCCATTGTGTCCACTTGTAGTAGGTTGGATCTGTTGTATTTACTTCACGATCCCAATCGTAAGAGAAGCCTAATGCTTTAATTTGATTACGGAACGTATTAATATTAAGCTCTGTAAATTCTGCCGGGCTGTTTCCAGTATCAAGTGCATATTGCTCTGCTGGAAGACCGAATGCATCCCATCCCATTGGATGAAGAACGTTATATCCTTGCATACGCTTCATACGAGATAAAATATCTGTCGCTGTATAACCTTCTGGATGACCTACGTGTAAGCCTGCACCTGATGGATATGGGAACATATCTAGCGCATAAAATTTTGGTTTTTCTGTCTCATCTGGCGTACGGAATGTTTTATTCTCTTCCCAATGACCTTGCCACTTCTTCTCAATTTCTTGATGATTAAAGCTCATGAGATACCCTCCTTGAAATTCTATTTATTTTCACCGCCCAAAATACAAAAAACCTCTCATCCCTAGAAAGGGACGAGAGGTTATAGATTCCCGCGGTACCACCCTAAATTAATGTAATAAATACATTCGCTTAGATCCGTAACGTGGATTAACGGCAATTGCTACTAATGATTTCACAACTGCAACTCAAAGGCGAGTTCATAACGAAACGTGGATTGACTTGCACCGACCGTCAACTCTCTAAACCAGCTTCTATTACTACTACTCCTTCTCACTGTTATTACAAATATGAGTTAATTAAATATATTCTAAAACATGTTGCATGTTCCGTCAAACTAAACTGCAATTTTTTCTTCAACTGTTTCTTCTACTTTTACTCGTCTATCATAAATACTCGTTGCTATAAGCGCTACTACAAGCATTACCATGATCGCTATAAACAATACTTCCATATTGTATATATCAACAATTGCTCCGCCAACGACTGGTCCGAACATTTTCCCTACAGTCGCCGCACTATTTACGACCCCTTGATAAAATCCTAACTTATCTTTCGGTGCAAGTATATTTGCAATGGTCGGAACTGCTGGCCATACGAATAATTCACCAATTGTTAATGTCACCATCGCAACGAGGAACATCGTAAATTGCTCCGCTTGGCTTAACACAATGAATGACGCCGCAAAAATGATAATTCCAATCATAATTTGTTGCTTTAAAGAACGCTTCATCCAGCGAATTAGCATACTAACGAGCGGCTGCGCACAAACAATCATCGCTCCGTTTATCGTCCATAATAAACTATAGTGACGAAGGCTAATATTTAATTCTTGCATATGCGTTGCAATTGCACCTTGCCACTGTACGTATGTAACCCAGCATAAAGCATATGCTACACACACAATAAGAAGTGCTTTGAATCCAGGTGTAAGCGTCCACCCTTTTTTCGTTTCGATTTCCTTTTGCACTCCTGGCTCTTTTTTGTCTTCCATACCATGGAATCCAATAAAAGCAATTAAGAAAAAAACAAAGTATAAAATAAAGTTCGCTAAGAAAATATAATCAAAACGATAAGACGCAACTAATCCACCGCACGCTGTTCCAATAGCAATACCAACATTTTGTCCAACATACATCGCATTAAACGCTCTTCGTCCGCCTTCTGGCCAAACCGTCCCAACCATCGCATACATCGATGGAAACACCATTCCAGAACCGAAGCCGATTAATGCTAACCACACAACATATAACGGCCATCCGTGGAAGAACACAAGACCTAAAATCGATACGAGTGTAATGACAATCCCTACTAAAATTGATTTATAACCGCCCCATTTATCAAATAAAACACCGCCGAGTAAGTTTCCGATTACACCAGTAAGCGAGTTAATCATTAATACCATTCCGGCCACTGATAAAGATTTCCCTAAACTATCATGTAAGTAAATTGTATTAAAAGGCCATAAAAAAGAAGCACCCGTGACATTAATAATCATCCCAGCTACTAATAGCCATACTTTCCTTGGCATAGTCTCCCCTCCTATTCTCTTTTTTTCGTTCATATATATAACAGTAAAATTGTAGTCGTTTTTAAATAGGAAGGCAACTGATTAATAGTTGATGAAATTCAGATAATAGCACAAAGACGATTAGAATGTATTCTAATCGTCTTTGTAAAATATTAATCTATAAATAATGGAATCGTTCCCTCGCGAAAGGTTATCCAACTTCCTTTTTACGTTTTGCACTTTCTTTAGCACTCCATTTAAATATTTTGTCTAGTAGAGAGTATATTCTCCCAGACTCCTTCGTTAATAATGGCCCTAACGACGCCAATATTAAAACATATAAAGCTGAGAATGGTTTAATCGTTGCCATTAAGCCACCCGCTATTCCGAGATTCGCGACAATAATGGAGAATTCCCCACGTGATATAAGTGTTAAACCGATATTCGTAGAAGCCTTATGCGATAACCCGGCTTTACGCCCTGCAATCATTCCAGCTGTAAAATTACCGATGAGAGTAATGAAAACTGCTCCTAATGCCAACCATACTGCTCCTCCAAGCGAAAACGGATCTATACTTAAACCGAAGCTGAAGAAAAATATAGCTCCAAAGAAATCACGAAACGGAACAACGAGATGCTCGATTCGATCACTATGCTCTGTTTCTGAAAAGACGAGTCCTAACAATAAAGCCCCAATCGCTTCCGCAACATGAATTGTTTCTGAAAATCCTGCTACAAAGAATAAAATAGCGAATATTACGATAATAAAAATTTCGTTTGACGAAATATCTAATACTTTATTTAGGAACGGCGTAGCTTTTCTAGCGATTACAAAGAATAGTAACATATATCCTACTGCGATTAACACGGATGTAAGAGCACCTACAAATGATGTTGCACCTCCGAGTACTAATCCTGAAACAACTGATAAATATACAGCTAAAAAGATATCATCAAACATAATGATTCCTAAAATTAGTTCTGTCTCTTTATTACCAGTTCTTCTTAAATCAACGATTACTTTCGCTACAATTGCACTCGATGAGATTGTAATAATTCCAGCAATAATTAATGTTTCTAGTAAGGGGAAGCCCATTATATATCCATAAAGTAAACCTAATATGAAATTAAGCGATATATGAACACTACCCCCAAAAGCAATCGACTTTCCTGATTTAATTAATTTTTTTATTGAGAATTCTAAGCCTAAGTAGAATAGGAGGAATATGACGCCAACACGGCCGAGGAAGGAAATAACTTCTCCGCTTTCAATAAACCTTAAATCGATAAGTCCTAAATCTGGGGCATGAGGCCCCACTAGCATACCGAGTATAATGAGAAACGGAATAATCGAAAACTTTAACTTTGCAGCGAGGATAGCTGCAAAAGCTACTAATACTAGCGCAGTTCCAACTTCAAAAATTAAAGTATCCATCGATTACGAATCACCTCCTGCTGAAAGTAATTCCTTAATGATTCTTTTCACTTCATGTCTTTCGCCCGATAATACGAGCATATCACCAGCATCAATAATTGAATCTGGGCCTGGATTAAAGAACTTCTTCATATTCTTTTTCAAAATAGCAATGATTGTTACGTTATATGTTTTTCTAACACTTAAACTACCAATTGTTTTCTGAACCACTGGTGCGTTATTTTCTATTTTAAACCACTCAATTGATAATCCTTCAAAAGCCATTTCAATTGTATCTAAAGCTTGTGGTCTATATACCATTCCGCCTAATATAGCCGCAATTTGTCTTGCTTCAGAATCGCGAAGAGAAATGCTTGAAATACTCTCATCATGATCGGCATCAAAATGATACATTTCCCTTCTTCCATCATCGTGAATAACAATAACCATTTTTTCATTACCTTTTGTTATCACTTCAAATTTACATCCAATGCCCGGTAGTTCACTCTCTCTAATATTCATATTCCCGCCTCCTAATTTTTTTTAGTTACGGCTCTTTCCTTTTACAAATCTACATCAATCTCTGTTTTAAACTTTTCATCTTTTGATATCCCTAAATACTTGAGCGTTTCTGATGGGGTCGCGTGATGAAAATGTTTTTGCAACAGCGCGATTGCTATTCCTCTTTTATACGCATGAAATCCAAACGTTTTTCGCATAGAATTCGTTCCAATCTTACCAAGTATCCCAACCGCTTCAGCTGCACTATGAATAACACGATAAGCTTGTTGGCGCGAAATTGAATTTGTTGTTTTATTAGATTGAAATACATAATTTTCTCTTTGAATATCAAAAGATTGTACGTACGCTAAAAGCGCTTCTTTTACTTTTGTATTTAAATAAATATCTTGTTTAAATTTTTCATCTTTCACAGGAAGAGAATAAAACTCTTTAGCAGTTCCATCTTCATTTAATACATCTTCGAATTTAATGCTCAGTAGTTCAGTAATTTTTAAACCCGTGTTAATTCCAATAACGAATAAAAGATAATCTCGCTGGGAATGCTCTTTCAAATATTTTTTCATAGCCTCAATTTGGCTTATATCTTTTAATGCCTCTACAACTTCCATACATGTATTCTCCTCATCTTATGAACGGTAATTTTCTCATCATGTTGTCCATTTTACCTTATCATGCTATGGGAATTCCATGTATTATCCATTTCCTTTTAAATTTTTTACGCTATACAATTGGAGCGATATACTTTAATGCACCTAAAAATTCTGGATATTTATGATTTGGAAACTTACTATTGTAAAAATACGTTGCGGTTAGAAAAATAACGAGGGATAAAAATGAAAATAGTAAAACTTCTTTGGACCTTAGCGCTATACCTATAACTTCAAATAAAGATCCATCTTCTTTCTGCAAGTTAGATTCCTCCTTTCAGTTCCTGCTACTTTATACATTTAGTTTATGTTACTTAATTATATTCTATAACACAATTAAGTAACATATCAACGTTTTTTATTATTTTTTCTGAAAATAATAAAAATACCGAGCACCCCCTGCTCGGTATTTTCGTTATTAATCTTCTTTTGGAAGAACAATTCCTTTATACAATTGAACTGTAATGAAGTAGTAAATTGCATAAATGACTACGAAAATTACAATCGGTACCCAAATACGGAAATACGGATCAACTAAAATGAAACCGAAAATATTCATACCAACTAATACGTGAGCAATACCCACAATTGCCGGGAATAGGAATACTAAGAATAACTCTTTATAAATAGATTTTGTTAATAATTCACGGCGCACACCGATTTTACGAAGCATTTGATAACGCGTAATATCTTTTGATGCACCAGAAAGAATTTTAAACATTAAGCAACTTGCCATCATCGCTAAGAAAGCAATTCCAAGGAAGAAGCCCATAAACACTGTTCCACTCGCAACACCGTAGAACATATCGTAAGCTTGATATTTACTGTTCATTCTTTCAGCCGTTACATTTTTATATTTATCTAGCTGCAACTCGTCAAGTTTTTTCCATTCTTTTGTGTATGTTAAAAAGTCATCTGTTTTTCCGATAAATGCTATACTTTCTTTACCATTTATCCCATCGTACATTTTTTGATCCACAATTTTAATTGCATGATCTTCGTATATATAATATGGCTGGATTGTACTAAAAGCATCAACCCATTCTCCTGGAAGTTCTTTAGCGTTCGCATCTTTTTCATTCATTTCTCTAGAAACTGCACCTACTGGTAGTTCCTCTGAAACTTTTTTCGTATTTACTAAATCCTTCATCGATTCCATATTTGCCATATCTTTTACTAAAGGACGATTGTTCTCTAAATCTTCTTTTACATAGTAAACGTATTTATCGTCAACTTTGTAACGATATTCATTTTTCTCTTTAAATGGAATACCATCTAAAATTTTCTTCTCTTCAGCTGTAGGATTATGAACAACTGAATCATATATTACTAAACCATCGACCATTTTTATAACGTTATTTTTAAACGCCATACCACCTGAAATTGCACCAGCTCCAAGAGCAACTAACATAGCTACTGTCGCAAGCACTTTCGTTAAACTATTAATACGGAAGTTTAATTGTGCAAATGTAAAAGCGTTAAGTCCTTTTTCACTACGTTTTTTATTACTTTTTAACTTTTTAATAGTAACTGGAAGAAGCGATCCAAACAGCATGTAAGTACCAGCTGTTGTTGTAATTAATGCTATTATAATTCCCATTTCTTTTAGTTTGTCCATATAAATCATTGATGCATAGCCAATGCCTAATAAAATAACCGCAAGGAATGCAACTAAACCTGTCATTTTTCCTTTTACTGCAACACGTTCTGTTTGTGCATCTGCATGTACAAGTTGCAGTACAGAAATACGCGATAACTTAATACTGTTCATAATTGCTGATAATACAAATAGTGCAAAGAAGAAGATGCAAGTAACAGTCATAGATGGCAGATAAAATGCTTTATAGCCTTCACCCGCAAATTCGAGTTGTTTCATTAATAACTGACCGATACCTTCTGCAAGTCCTACACCAACTGTAAGTCCAATCGCAAGAGACGCAGCACCTAATACGATTGTTTCAATAAACATAAGTAATGTAACTTTATGCTTTTTTGCTCCTAACATCATATACATACCAAACTCTTTTTGACGAAGAGATAATAAGAAAGAGTTCGCATATAAAATATAGAAGAAGGTTATTATTGCTAATAAAAATGAACCTGCTTGGAATACAAATCCGATAGACTTAATCACTGAATTAGATTCAATAAACGCTTTATTCAGCGCTAACGTTTGGAACATATAAAAAATTGAAATCGACATGACAAGACCGACAAGTAAGACGATATAATCTTTCAGCTTACTTTTTAGCCCTGACATGGAAAGTTTGAATAACATGCCAAAGTCTCCTTTCTTACGCTTTTTGTGTGCCTAAGTCTGCAAGCACATCTAAAATTTCTTTATAAAACTCTTCACGTGTACCACCGCGATGAATTTCTTTATATAGCTCACCATCTTGAATGAATAAAATACGCTGACAGTAACTTGCACTATATGGATCATGCGTAACCATCATAATAGATACGCCTTGTTCTTCATTTAAGTTTGTCATCGCATCAAGTAAACTTGCTGCATTTTTAGAATCAAGAGCTCCTGTTGGCTCGTCCCCTAAAATAATTGCAGGCTCATGCACAAGTGCACGCGCTGCTGCCGAACGCTGTTTCTGTCCACCAGATACTTCAGTTGGATACTTTTGAAGTATCTCTGAAATTCCTAACATATCCGCTACTTTCTCTACTTTCGGACCAATATTACGTGACGAGACACCTTGAAGTGAAAGTGGAAGTGCAATGTTCTCATAAATAGATAAGTTCTCTAATAAGTTGAAGTCTTGGAAGATGAATCCTAACTTTTGTGAGCGGAAATCAGAAAGCTCACCTTGCTTCATTTTCGTAATATCCGTTCCTGCAATTTCAACAACGCCACCTGTCGCCTTATCAAGCGTTGAAATTACATTTAACAATGTCGTTTTACCAGAACCAGAAGGTCCCATAATGCCAACAAACTCACCCTCTTGAATTGAGAATGAAACACCTTTTAACGCGTGTGATTGGTTCTCACCTTTTTTACCGTACACTTTTTGAACGTTTTTCACGTCTACAACTGGTTTCGTCATATATATCCTCCTACACTTGTTTTTCCATTACCTATTTTGCGCCTTTTGGAGGTGAACTGCTATTTATTAACATTACAATTACCTTACACTTTTGTAAGAAAAAAAACCGCTCATGTAAGCTCCGTCTTTTATTACCCTTAGCAAATGAAATGCTATTGGCGATTTTCAAAATATATCGATTCACTGACAATAGTAAAAGGCTGTTCCACTTGGAACAGCCCCTTCCTACTCTTATTTCTTTAAAGGTGTTACCGTCCAATACGTAATAACACGCCAGATCCATTCTAATGGACCCATTTTAAAGATTTTCATCCAAATCATACTGAAAATAATTTGAATGGCATAAATTGCGATACATACATATAACGTTTGCATATATGTTAAATTACCTGCAAAGTTAAACACACTACCTGCAATTAAAATCATTGCAGTTTGTCCGATATAATTTGTTAAAGCCATACGGCCGTAGTACTTCAGTGGTGCTAACAATGTTTGAACTGGTTTTAATTGAAGTAATAAAATTAATGCTCCGACATAGAAAGCTGAAATTACTGGTCCAACTGTAACACCAATTTTTAAAAATTGGCCTGCAGCATCCATTGTCCCATCCTCATTCATGAGTATCATATTTACAAATGGATTAGCAGGAACATGCCCATATTGATACCATAAAGCTACCACACTTAAAACAAACATAACGCCTGTAAAAATAGCCACTTGTTTTATTTTCGCTGAAAGATTTTCAAATACTTTGTACTGTCCTGCAGCAAGACCTAATAAAATTAAACCTACAGGTAATAATTCCTTAGCTGCCATAATACTAAAAGTCACTGTAAGAATAAGACCGATTACTAAATTTATTTGCTTCTTCACTTTATAAAACGGCAAAGTGACTAATCCACAAACTGCGTATAATGCTAGTGCTTCCCCCGGCTGAAACATTTGATGAATCAAACCAAAAATAAATAGTGCAACTAAACGACGTAAAAATAGAACATATCCATTTTTCCCTTTCGCAATTGCTCTTGTAATGAAGATATAGAATCCTACTCCAAATAAGAAGGAAAAGATTGAGAAGAAACGACCTTCTACAAATAAGTATAGAAACCTTTGATAACTTGCATCTACTGTATTAGGATCTGGAATTTTAATATTAAGTAGTGCAAGAATATTTACTAAAATAATCCCCAGTAATGCGAAGCCACGAATGTAATCTAACTCATCAATTCGTTTGTTTGTAATATTGTTCCCCATAATGCAACTCCTTGTCCTAAATTAAATCCTCTCTTACTTTACTGGAAAAGTAAGCTTACAACTATCGACAAACCTTACAAAAATCTTACGTTATTGTCATATAGTAAAATATAAAATCAGTGTGGAAGCAGTCCATCTCGCACTAATCGGACGTTTGCAGAGCAAAATAAAACCAGGTCATATTGCGACCTGGTTTACTCTGATTGCTTCGATTTTTGAGGTTGTCCTTTTTTACTATTACGCTGTTTCACTTGAACAACCGGATCAAGTTCATTTGAAAATTCAGCGTTATGTCCATTTTGTGTTTTTTGCTCTGGATTATTTTGATCTGAACGTTTCGCCATTACATTCACTCCTTATTAGTGCGGTGTAATAATCATTTGATGTTGCAGTTGGCGAATTGCCATACGTGCTCTATTTAACTGTTCGCGTTGCTCATCATTCGCATGTTGTTGCATCGTTTGTAAATCATTATATGCTTGCTCTAATTGCAACTGCGCATCTGAATACTCCATCGTATTGTAATGCTCTTGTTTCATACCTTGGTCTAATTGTTCTTTCGCATATTCCACCGCTTGTTCCGCTTGTGTAATATACGATTCAAGTGATTGACGCTCTGCCATAATTGTCCCTCCTTGCTTCAATTCCCCTTTAGTGTGTCCCTTCCATCTGAACCTTATGAGTATGTTATAATGGATTTTGTTTCATCCCGCTATTTGCGGGCAGTAAGACCCCCCACCTCAAAATTTGGATGAAACAAAAAAGATAGGTGGGAGCCCTGCTGCCCGTAAACGCCCGATTGGTGAGGGCTAATAATCAGTGGGAATGGACAAAACACCCCACTGATTAAAGTTTCACTTTATTTTGACTCGTCTTAGGAGGGAAAGTAATGAAGGTTCAAAACCCTTTTCCATATACAAACGACAATAAACGTTATCATACATGGAATTACCACTTACGAAATGAATTTGGTGAAAAAATCTTTAAAGTTTCATTAGATGCTGGCTTCGATTGCCCGAACCGTGACGGTACAGTTGCTTACGGAGGCTGTACATTTTGCAGTGCTGCTGGATCTGGTGACTTCGCTGGCGATCGCCGCGATGATGTTATAAAGCAATATCATGAAATGAAAGAAAAAATGCGCTCAAAGTGGAAAGACGGAAAATGTATCGCTTATTTCCAGGCGTACACAAATACACATGCTCCACTTGAAGTGTTAAAAGAAAAATTCGAACCGCTTCTAGCAGAAAAAGACGTTGTCGGTCTTTCTATCGCAACTCGTCCAGATTGCTTACCTGACGATGTCGTTGAATATTTAGCGGACTTAAATAAACGCACGTACCTTTGGGTCGAGCTCGGACTACAAACTGTTCACGAACGTACTGCAAATCTTATTAATCGTGCTCATGATTATCCATCTTACGTGGAAGGCGTAAATAAATTACGCAAACATGGCATTAGAGTTTGCTCTCATATTATTAACGGTCTGCCCCTTGAAGATTACGACATGATGATGGAAACAACTCGTGAAGTTGCAAAACTTGACGTACAAGGAATTAAAATTCATTTGCTTCATTTATTAAAAGGAACGCCAATGGTAAAGCAATATGAAAAAGGACAACTAGAATTCCTTTCTCTTGAAGATTACGTAAGTCTCGTTGTTGACCAACTTGAAATTATTCCAGAAGACGTAATTGTGCACCGCATCACAGGTGACGGTCCACCTGATTTAATGATTGGCCCAATGTGGAGCTTAAATAAATGGGAAGTATTAAATTCCATCGATGCAGAATTTGTACGCCGCGGAAGCTGGCAAGGAAAATATGCAAATGAGGAGAAACAAAAATGAAATTAGAACGTGTATTACCGTTTGCTCGCTCGCTGCTGCAAACGGCAGTAAAAGAAGGCGATTACGCAGTAGATGCAACGCTTGGCAATGGACATGACACTTGCTTCCTAGCTGAAATCGTTGGGGATAACGGAAAAGTATTTGGATTTGATATTCAAAAAGAAGCAATCGAAAGCTCTACGATCCGCCTAAAAGAAAAAGAACTTTTCGAACGCACTGTTTTAGTTCACGACAGTCACGACACACTCTTATCCGTACTACCAGAAGACGCAACAGGAAAAGTAACAGGCGCAATCTTCAACTTAGGTTACCTTCCTGGCGGTGACAAACATATCGTCACAAAACCGAACTCAACACTCTCGGCTATCGAACAATTACTAGGCGTAATGGCACCGGAAGGTATCATCGTCCTTGTTATTTATCACGGTCATCCAGAAGGACAAGTAGAACGCGACGCTGTTCTCAAATTTGCAGAAGAACTAGATCAAAAACAAGCTCACGTTTTACGATACGGCTTCATTAACCAGCAAAATAACCCGCCATTTATTGTGGCGATTGAGAAACGATAATATATCAACGATTTTGCCGATATATCGATTGTTCGACAAAATATATCAAAAAAAGACGTGCACTCATTGCACGTCTTTTTCTTATTCTCCTATATAATGGATGTATACAATATTTGAAGAAAGAAGGATAGAACTTTGCTAGTAGAACTAAGGGGAATTCAAAAGAAGTACGGCAAATCACTCATACTAGACAACATCGATTTATCCATTCCCGAAGGAGAAGCACTCGCTATTATTGGCGGGAACGGAACTGGAAAAAGCACTTTGCTCAAAATAATTGCAGGTTTTATTTCACCTACGGCAGGGACACTTCAAAGAATAGAACATATACAAATCGGTTATGTACCTGAGCATTTTCCTGAAGGGATTCGTTTTACATTAGAGGATTATTTATATCATCTTGGCCACATTCATGGTTTATCAACAAAATACTTAAGAAATAAAATTCCGATGCTCCTTGAATCTTTTCACTTACATCACGCAAGGCATTCCGTTGTACGAAACTTTTCAAAAGGTATGAAACAAAAAACAGGTATTATGCAAGCATTACTTACGGACGTCCATTTATTAATTTTAGATGAACCCCTTTCTGGGCTCGATCCTAACTCTCAGCAAGAACTAGAGCATATTTTGCTCTCACTAAAACAACAAGGCATATCTGTACTCTTCACATGTCACGAAAAACAATTACTAGAAAACTTCGCCGATAGAATTGTGACGCTAGCTAATCATACAATTACGGAAGATACCTTTGTGCAAAAATCAACAGAACAAGTCTATATTGAGGCAATCGTTCACGAAACATTTTCAGCAATAGAACTACAACAACAATCCGGATTTATACATGTTACACACAATTCAAATCAAAACCTCATTCAATTACAAATCGAAAAAGATTATACAAACGACATACTTCAGTTTTTATTACATAAAAAAGCATCTATCACACTGCTACAACCTAATTTTTAAATCGAAAGAAGGTTTATTATGTTTGCGCTTATTCGTTATCATTTTCTCGATTACACAAAATCGTATAAGTACATTCCTCCTATTGTGATGTACTTTGTAAGCTTACTTTTTGTATATACATATAAGCCGGCTCCTATTGTACCGACATATTTAGAAACAGCACTTGCACTTTATTTATTATCTGCCTGGATTACGGTCACGATTTTTCATACTGAAGACCCTGTGCAGGAACAAATCACTATTTCACATACAAATAATATTTCGGCATTATACGTTGGTAAATATATTACGGCTCTTCTCATTTGTACTGTATTATCTTTTATATCCATAATCTATCCAATTTTTCTGCAAATGTTTAATGAAAAAATGACAGCTTCTTTATTTCTAGTCGGATTTCTCGCCCACATGTCTTTCTCTATACTAGGAATTTCAATCGCAACATTATTTACAAGAAATATTATGCAAAAAGCAAGCACAGCTTGGCTTAGTCTTACATTTATATTACTTATAACGATCGCCTCAATTCGGTTCAAAAAAGAGTTACTATGGTTTTTACCACCTGTCGAAAGCTTTCTAATGCTTGGACAATACAAATATAATATACTTACTCACACTTTATGGCTCACAGCTTGGGCTATCGTCTATTCATTTTTATTACTTACTTTATTTCTTTTTCTCATTCGCAAAAAACGTTTTTAATTACATATTAAAGGAGACGAAACAATGATCGGAATACTAGCAGGAATGGGGCCAAAATCAACTGGACCATTCGTCGATACAGTTGTAGCACACTGCCAAATAACATACGGAGCAAAGCATGATATGGACTTTCCTCATATGATGCTTTATTCGTGCCCAACACCGTTTTATATGGATCGTCCTATTGATCATGCGGCGATGAAAAAAGCGATTATTGAAGGAGCACAAAAACTTGAAAGTACTGGCGTAGACTTCATTGCTATGCCGTGTAATACAGCACATCTTTATTTCGAGGAATTACAGTGTTCCATCTCCATTCCTATTTTGAATATAGTCGATGAGACGTTACAAACAATTCCTGAAAATACAAAAAGAGTTGCTCTTCTCGCAACAGAAGCAACTGTTCAAGCTGGTATTTACCAAGACGGGATTGCAAAGCGCAATATAGAGTACATTCATAATGAAAAATGGCAGACAATGATTAATCAAATTATTACTTGTATTAAATCTGGAGAAGTTGAAGAAGCTCGTAAATTATGGAGTGTACTTGTTTTACAGTTGAAAGATGAAGTAGATACCGCTATTATCGCATGTACTGATTTGAATGTCGTGGCGAGTGAGGACTTTGTCGATTCCGCTCAATGTCTTGCTCAGGCAGTTGTTAAAATGTACTTATCAAATACAAAGTGATCTTCATAAGCATAGAAAACATCCCTTTTGAAATGCGTTTTATGTTTGATAAAAATCCCCAAAACTTTTAACTTTCTTCACAATTCTTTCAAATTAATCACACTTAATCTCGCTATATTAAATAAGTAGTTATTCATATAGGGAAGGTTAGGGGAACTGAAGTATGAAACAAAATCGTTCGCTTCATTACATTTTTTGGAGGTGGCATTTTTACGCTGGGCTTTTTATTACACCACTTCTTATTACTTTATCACTTAGCGGCATTGGGTATTTATTTCGGGAAGAAGTTGAAGATTTCATCTATAAAGATTTATATTTTGGGAAGAGCGTCCAAACAGAATCTATTTCGATGTCTGATTCGCTTTTCTTAACAGAGAAAAAATATCCACATTATAGTGTGGCGAAAATTAGTGAGTTTAATGGGGATTATAATACAAGACTTACAATTGCAAATGAATATACTGGGCAACAAAAGTATGTATATTTAGATGGCAATAATCAAATTGTCGGGGATCAAAACGCAAGTGAAACGTTTGCGAATATAATGCGGGAATTACATAGCTCTCTTTTAGTTGGTGGTACTGTCGTCAACTATATTGTAGAACTCGCGGCGTGCTGGACAATCTTTTTAATTGTGACTGGGTTGTATATGAGTATACGCCAATTTAAAAACACACCGTCATCCAATAAGCGAGAAAAAGCAAAACGACGTCATTCTATTATCGGCATTATATTTACAATTCCTCTCGTTCTGCTAGTCGCATCTGGGTTGCCATGGTCAGGATTTATGGGCAACCAAATTTATAAACTTGCAGCGTCAAATGAATCGCTCGGATATCCAAAATTGTATATGGCACCACCTGAATCAAAAGTAAAAGAATTGCCATGGGCAACAAGAAAAGAAGCTCCTCCTGAATCTAATTCAAATGAGCCAAAAGCAATTTCAGTTGATGAATTACAAAAAGGCATTGAAATAAAAAAGCCATACGTTATCTCACTACCGACTGATCCAAAAGGTGTATTCACTGTTTCGAAATCGAGCGGTTCTGGTATTACGGGTATGCACGTGGCACCAAATGAAGAAATAACAGCTTACTTTGATCAATATAACGGAGAACTAATTTCAAAAACGGACTATCGTGATTATGGATTATTTGCACAATGGTTCACTTACGGTATCCCGCTTCATGAAGGACATTTATTCGGATGGCCTAATAAAATATTATGCTTACTAACGACGTTATCTTTATTACTTCTCATCTATTACGGAGTAAAAATGTGGTTAGCAAGAAAACCGAAAGGCAAATTAGCTGCACCTCCTAAACAAAGAGATAAGAAAAGCACATTCGTTTTCATTATCATGATGGTTATACTGGGCGCTGCCATGCCTTTATTCGGACTATCTGTTTTAGTTATTTTCGCAATTGAACTTCTCATATACGTATTTTCCAAAATACGATCATAATAAAAAAACCACTCTATTTGAGTGGTTTTCTTCATCACTGCGCCATTTTCTTTCGGTACATCTTCCCGTTCCAGTAGAAGAATCGTGAAGTGAGGCCTCCGTATTTCACAATGCGCCGTGCCATTTTGTGCATATTCTTTTGTGCTGATACTTTTTGGTCTGATAAATAAATACCAAGTAATCCTCGGCTTATTAGACGATGAAACTTCGCATGAGGCAAATCACCAATGCTCTTCTCTGCTTCTTCTACAAAATGTTTCATACGATCTAATATGGCTTGCTCGTTTTCATAATAACTACAGAAATTCAAATCCCCGCCTATACGATCTTCTTCTTGATCGATGAAATAATCAAGTAAGATGTGAAGTCCTTGAACGTAAGGAAAGTATCCTTGTCTAATTTTCGCAATATCTTCATCATGTAATTCATCATGAAATGCATATGCTACAAGACAGAAAATTCCAAGCGTAGAACCTGCACATGCTGAAAACTCAAACCAACTCATCGGTGGTAAGTTTTCTTTATGAGCTTCAAACCATGTTTTCAGGCGTGGTTCTCTTTCTTCTAATTTCACGTGTTTATGAATTTGCAAATCACAATAATAACAAGCAAGCTCATGAAGAACAGGAGCAATTTTGTCATAGTGCTTCGTTTTCTTTAAAACATCTTGGCATGTTTCAACAAGTTCGTCTAAATAACCACCATCATCTTGATCATCACGGTAACGATAATAATTACCGCCACCTTCCACTTCAGGACTTAATGCCATTACCATCGACTCATGAAGAGCCGCAAAGTCTTTCGGATCAAGTGATGTACTACGGTCACATAAATTATCCAAATAGTCGCTAATCGTTTGATATGCTACGATAAAACGAATACATTCCTCTCGATGTTCATTTGCTAGCAGCGCTAAAATGCCACCGCCCTCGCAATGAAACGTTTTATTCTCAATACTTGCGATCGCTTGACTATGAAGCTCGTCATTCGGAATATGGTAGGCACGCTCTTTCCACATCGCTAGCTCATGGTGTACAACCGGAAACACATCACGGTATACTTTCGCCATGAGCGTTATGGGATTACTCGGTACGTTCACTTCTTCCTTCATCTCCTCTGTTAAATGTACAAATAATGATTTATTTGTTTGTTTTTACTATATTATTGATATGAATTTCAGTAAATGACTGAATATAATTCAAAATTTCATCACGCTCATACTCATTTAATAACTCATGATAACAATTAGGCCATTCTTTATATGCCTTATCACTAATTTTAACATTATCAAACCACATGCGGACACGTGTTTTATCTACAAGTTTATCCTCACACGCCTGCATTAGCAAGAGTGGAACATCTGGAAAATCAACTATTTTCTCATGAGCAATCTCGATAGACTTAATTAATTCACTATACCAACGTACTGATACTTTGCGCAAGAACAATGAATCATTCTCCATCGCATCCCTCACTTCATGGTTACGAGTTGACATTTCTACAGTGAGATTTGTTGTAAATTGCAATTTGGGAGCAACGACATTTAATATTTTTGAAGCAGCACGAAGCGGAGCAGAAGGTGCAGCCAATACTCCTAAACAAGGCGAGCTTAATACAATCCCATCTATGTCCTCTCTTTTCGTTTCTTGCATCATACGAATAACGACAAGTCCTCCCATACTATGACCAAATAAAAAAATAGGCAATCTATATTTTCTTGCTTCTTTCACCCATAACTTTATTTCCTCTATGTATTCATCAAATGAATCGATATGTCCTCTATTTCTTGAAGTCGTTCCGTGTGCTGGAAGATCCCCCATAACGACGTGATAACCGATATGATTCCACATTTCTGCAACTGCCTCATAACGCCCATGATATTCCATAGCACCATGCACTATAATAATGACGGCTTTCGCTTCCTCCGCTTCATAGTTCCACATACGAAACTCCCCCATTTCACTCTTTTTCATAATTTGATACACTAAAACTAGTCTCTAGGAAAGGAAGGCTTTACATGATATATCCTTACAAAGAAAAAAATCCGAAAATTGCGAGTAGTGCTTTTATCGCTGACTATGTTACCATTACAGGCGATGTGACAATTGGCGAAGAATCTAGCATTTGGTTTAATACAGTCATCCGCGGTGATGTATCACCAACGATAATTGGAAATAGAGTAAATGTACAAGATCAATGTACACTTCACCAAAGCCCCCAGTATCCTCTTATTTTAGAAGATGATGTTACCGTTGGGCATCAAGTTATTTTACATAGCTGCAAAATTGAAAAAGATGCTTTAATTGGAATGGGATCTATTATATTAGATGGCGCTGAAATTGGTGAAGGAGCTTTCATCGGTGCTGGTAGTCTCGTTTCACAAGGAAAGAAAATCCCTCCTAATACGTTAGCTTTCGGTCGTCCTGCTAAGGTCATTCGTGAATTAACAGAAGAAGACCGTAAAGATATGGAACGTATCCGCACACAATACGTTGAAAAAGGACAATATTATAAATCGTTACAAAAATGATTTTATCGCTGCCATAAGACTGGCAGCTTTTTTTATGAAAAAATCTAACTTTTTCTTTACAAAACATTATTATTCCCTCAATAAAATCTTATTAAAATAGAAGTTAATAACTCCATATATATGTAAATGAGGGAGGAAAAATCTCATGAAGGTCAGTGAACTATATAAAATAGAATGTTACATTTTCAAAGGAATTAATCGCTACTTTGATCAAAAAACATTAAACATCTTTTTCAGCAATATTACCCATATCGGTGGTGCAAGTTTTTCCATTGCACTTACCCTATTCTTTTTAATTTTCGCAACAGGGAATTTGCATCAAGCTGCAATTGCAACTGCTATTTCTTTAACAATTAGCCATATTCCTGTACAAATCTTAAAAAGGTGGTATCCACGAAAACGTCCATATTTGACAATTCAAGATGCGAAATATCCAATTCATCCATTAAAAGATCATTCTTTTCCATCCGGACATACAACGGCTGTTTTCTCTGTCCTCATTCCATTTATTTGCTATAATCCAAGCTTGCTTGCTTTTCTATTACCACTAGCGCTATGCGTCGGTATTTCCCGTATTTATTTAGGGCTTCATTATCCGTCAGATGTATTTGTAGGCATGTGCCTTGGCACTTGCTCTGGCATCATCTCTTTTTATCAACTCATTCCACTCATGTAAAGGAGCGATATGATGAGAGTCGCCATATTTACCGATACATTTACACCACAAGTCAACGGTGTGGCGAAAACTTTGGAACGTTTAACTAAATATTTTCAAAGAGAAAATATCGCCTATTCTGTTTTCGCCCCTCAGCATACGGCAGAAGATAATTTCGTAGCGAATGTGAACAAAATGAGAAGTATCCCGTTAACAATATTATATCCAGAATGTCGCTTTTCTTTTCCTACTCCGCGTATTAAACGGGAACTTCTTGCCTTTAAACCTGATATCATTCACATTGCCACACCTTTCAACATGGGACTTTGCGGGTTATATTATGCAAAAAAGTTGAACATCCCTGTTGTCGGTTCTTATCATACTGATTTCGACGCCTATTTACGCTATTACAAAATCGAATTCCTCTCTAACATGCTATGGAACTATTTAAGTTGGTTTCATAGTCATATGCAAAAAAACTTTGTTCCTTCTCCTGAAACATTACATCAATTAAAGAAAAAAGGATTTCAGGCCCTCTATATTTGGGGACGTGGTGTAGATTGTACTCTCTTTCATCCAACTTACAATAAAGACCTATTCCGAAAAAAATATAATATTACAGCGAAATATATTCTTTCCTACGTCGGACGCCTTGCTCCTGAAAAAGATATTGATACATTGCAAGATCTTATTGTTAAAACTACACATGCTCGGAGCGATATTCATTGGCTCATCGCTGGAGACGGTCCTCTTGCAAAAACTTTGCGTGAAAATGTGCCAAAAACAAATGTAACCTTTACTGGATATTTACAAGGTGAGGATTTAGCTGAAGCTTATGCTTCTTCCGATTTAATGGTATTTCCATCTGCTACTGAAACATTTGGGAACGTCGTACTTGAATCACTGGCATGTGGTACACCTGTCATTGGTGCAAATAGTGGCGGGGTTAAAAATATTATTATAGATGGAAAAACTGGAGTTCTTTGTCCGCCCAAAAATGCGGATTCATTTCTATCCTCCATTTATTCTTTATTGCAAAACGAAGAGCAACTTATGCAAATGGGAATAGTGGCTTCGTCTTATGCAAAATCAAAAAGCTGGGATGAGATCTTCCGTGGCTTACTTAATCAATATGAAACAGTCCTTCAGCACACCGCATCAGAATTACTCGCTTAAACAGAAAAACTCCCTTCAAAAAAACGAAGGGAGTTTATTACACAATTATAAAATTTCGTTTACTAAATGATACATAAGGTGAAATATCACTTTATTTCTATATTCATTATATCAAAAAGATACATAACTAAATAGACTTGTAATAAAAACCCATAAAAATTAAAATATGGTTATAAAGTATTTTTACTGTATGATGATTTTAAGAAATTCCCCTTAAAATCTACTTACTCACATACCTATATACAGCAATTGTTCCCCAATTGCTGTATATCAAAAAACCTTTCATTTATTTGAAAGGTTTTTTTGAGCCTGCACATATTCTTCTTTCGTATTCACATTCATAAACCAATCCGCATTCGCTTGTACATCTTCTCCAGCAACATATTTCGCATTACATTGTGATAAAAGCTGCCCCATGCTTCTTTTTTCTTCTTGAAGTAAAGTATAAATCTTTTCTTTCACACGGTTATGATAGGCTGCAAGTAAAGGTTGCTTTCTTCCATTAATAATAGGTACAACCGCATCATATTCATCGCTCGTTTGCTCTAATAAAATAGTAAACCATTCATGCGAAACGTTTGGCGCATCGCAAGGCATAATAGCGTACCAATCTGCTTCTATGTATTCCATGCCTGATACAATTCCAGCAAGTGGTCCGTTTCCTTTATAATGCGGAATATCTTCTATAACAGGAACTTGTACTAATTGCTCTACTCTCTCTTTTATATCAATATGACTAATAACAACAACATCTTGCAAAATACTTTCCATTACTTGCACAATATGCTCAATAAAAGTAGTTCCCTTCCAAATCGCTAATGCTTTCGGTTCGCCGAATCGGCTCGACATACCTCCTGCCAGTACAATTCCAGCATACCTTTTCATTGGCGATGCAGCTCAAATGTAATATGACCTAATTCCGGTAAAATTAACTTATTCATCGCAAGACGAACCGCTCCGCTAGACCCTGGCATCGAAAAGACAACTTTACGTCCGATTGTACCGCCGATTGCTCTACTTAACATCGCACTACTTCCGATATCTTCTAAGTAACTTATCATACGGAACAACTCACCAAATCCAACAATTTCTTTATCTAATAGCACTGACACTGCCTCAATCGTTACATCACGTTTCGTAATACCAGTTCCGCCATTCGTTAACACGACATCAACATTTTCCCTATGATAACCAGCTAACACAGCCTGCTGAATATTTTCTTTATCATCTTTCACAATTTCATAAGAGGTCACTGTATGTCCTGCTTCTATTAATAGTTCATGTAATAATTGGCCACTCTTATCCGTCTCTTCCGTACGTGTATCGGAAATCGTTACAATCTTACAACGTACTTCTTTCGGTGCTTGTTTTTTATGTTCCATTACACTCATTCTTCATCTTCCCCTTCTTAAAAGCTTTTCTTCATTTTATCATACATACCTTTACACAATTCTGTATGAAGCCACCGATACGTCATGATACAATATAAGTATGAAAACCCACAAAAAGGAATTTAAATAGGTATACTATTTCCATTTCTTATACTCCTAGCTTTCACATCATTAGCTACTATTTATCTCTTCTTATGTTCTCTACATAATAGGTTTAGTTTTAAAATTTACAATATAAAACAATTCGGAGGTTCACATACTATGGAACTTTATAAAAAATTAACAACGACATTCATCCTCTTATTTACCGCTTCCATCACTGTCGGCTTTTCTTTAAAAGGCGCAATTCCATACGCTACATTAGTGAGTATTATATTCGCAACGCTATTTTTACTGAGCAGTGCTTTTTGCGCAGGAAAAGCGCGTCAAATGAAAGGGTGACCGTCTATGTTCCGTAAGAAAGCAATCCTTTGTAAATCATGTAAAAAGGAAATACAAACGTATGAAAAAGCTTGGATTCATATCCCATTTCCGGCAAGTGGTATGACAAATATGAAGAAGTATATTGAGCTAGACGGGGAAGTTTATTGTAGTTCTTGCATTCAAGTAGTAAATAAAGTGAAACTTTAATCAGTGGGGATTTTGTTCTTCCCCACTGATTATTAGTTGAACCAATCGGGCTTTTGCGGGATAAAACCAAATAAAAGAAGCTTTGCGACACGCGCAAAGCTTCTTTTTCATATATTATAGACCAGCTTGCTCTTTTAAAGTAGCTGCTTTGTCTGTACGTTCCCATGAAAGATCTACATCAGTACGTCCGAAGTGGCCGTAAGCTGCTGTTTGTTTGTAAATTGGGCGACGTAAGTCTAGCATTTTAATAATACCAGCTGGGCGAAGATCGAAGTTGTTACGAACTAGTTCTACTAATACGTCTTCAGATACTTTACCAGTGCCTAATGTATCAACTGAAATTGATACTGGTTGTGCTACGCCAATTGCGTATGCAAGTTGTACTTCTGCTTTGTCGGCAAGACCAGCTGCTACGATGTTTTTCGCAACATAACGAGCTGCATATGCTGCAGAACGGTCAACTTTCGTTGCATCTTTACCAGAGAATGCACCACCGCCGTGGCGAGCATATCCACCGTAAGTATCAACGATGATTTTACGTCCTGTTAAACCAGCATCACCTTGTGGTCCACCAATTACGAAGCGGCCAGTTGGGTTAATGAAGAATTTCGTTTCTCCATCCATTAATTCTGCTGGAACTACAGCTTTAATTACGTGCTCTTTTAAATCGCGATCGATTTCTTCCCACGTAACATCTGGATGATGCTGTGTAGAAATTACAATTGTATCCACACGTACAGGTTTACCATTTTCATCATACTCAACTGTAACTTGCGTTTTTCCATCCGGACGTAAGTATGATAATGTGTCATCTTTACGTACTTCAGTTAAACGACGAGCTAATTTGTGAGCAAGCGAGATTGGAAGTGGCATTAATTCTTGTGTTTCATTACATGCGAAGCCAAACATTAAACCTTGGTCTCCCGCACCAATTGCCTCAATCTCAGCGTCAGTCATTTGACCTTCGCGTGCTTCTAGTGCTTGGTCAACACCCATAGCGATGTCAGCAGATTGCTCATCGATAGATGTTAAAACTGCACAAGTTTCTGCATCGAATCCATATTTTGCGCGTGTGTAACCAATGCCTTGAATTGTTTCACGAACGATTTTTGGAATATCTACGTAAGTAGAAGTCGTAATTTCCCCCGCTACCAATACTAAACCAGTTGTTACAGTTGTTTCACAAGCTACACGTGCATTTGCGTCCTTTGCTAAGATCGCATCTAAAATTGAATCAGAAATTTGGTCACAAATTTTATCTGGATGTCCTTCAGTTACAGACTCAGATGTGAACAGATGACGTTTTTTTGTCATGTGGTAAACCTCCCTACAGTAATTGTATATATTGTACGGAACTCATCCTTAATTTGCCACAAACTGCGACATACATTTATTCTCCCACACAAGCATACAGAAAAACCTTTCCTACTTAACATAGAGGAAAGGTTTAATTTGCTACTTGCATACTGCTTTTTGCCCTTTGCTCTTATCGTTCGAGACCGTTAGCCTCGCACAGGTTTTAGCACCTATTCACCTGTATTTACCACTACAAGTGAGGTTGCTGGGCTTCATCGGGCCTGTCCCTCCGCCAGCTCGGGATAAGAGAGTATCCGTCCCAACTTATACTAAAGAAATGATATTCATTTGTCAATTAATATTCACATTTTCCTGAAAGTTTTTCTCAATACGCATAGAATGAAATATTAATAAGAAAATGATATATTCACACAAACAAAAATAAATAAATAGTATACATTATTTATATAATTGTGTTATACTCTTGATGGGGATTACGAGAAATATTTCATTAAATGAAAAGGATGGTATATAAATATGAGTACTGTGAATGTCCAAATTGGTTTACATGAATTATTGAACGGAAGCAATGCACAGATTCAATTAAGTGTTCCGCAATTAGTGGAAAAAGTATTAATGCGAAACGAAGGGAAATTAACTTCTACTGGTGCCGTTTCTGCTTCAACAGGAAAATACACAGGACGTTCTCCTAAAGATAAATTTATTGTGAAGGAAGCATCGGTTGCTGACAAAATTGCTTGGGGAGCCGTGAACCAACCGATCTCTGAAGAACATTTTAATAAATTATATATAAAAGTTTTAGAATACTTAAAAGAAAAAGAAGAGTTATTCATCTTCAAAGGATTTGCTGGCGCTGATCGCAACTATCGCCTACCAATTCAAGTTGTTAACGAATATGCATGGCATAATTTGTTCGTACATCAATTATTTATTCGTCCAACTGAAGAAGAATTAACAACTCACGAATCAGAGTTCACAATTGTTTCTGCACCAAACTTCAAAGCAGATCCAGCAATTGACGGTACAAATTCTGAAGCATTCATTATGGTTTCATTCGAAAAACGTATCGTACTAATCGGTGGTACAGAATACGCTGGAGAAATGAAAAAATCAATCTTCTCTATTATGAACTTCTTATTACCTGAACAAGACATTCTTTCTATGCACTGCTCTTCAAACGTAGGCGAAGAAGGCGACGTAGCACTATTCTTCGGTTTATCTGGAACAGGTAAAACAACATTATCTGCTGATCCAAACCGTAAATTAATCGGTGACGATGAGCACGGTTGGTCTGATAACGGTGTATTCAATATTGAAGGCGGTTGCTATGCAAAATGTGTAAACCTTTCTCATGAGAAAGAACCACAAATCTTCGATGCAATCAAATTTGGTTCAGTTTTAGAAAACGTTGTCATTGATGGTCAAACACGCATCGCTGACTATAACGATACTACTTTAACAGAAAATACACGTGCCGCATACCCTATGCATGCGATTGACAATATCGTACTGCCAAGTGTTGCAGGACATCCAAATACAATTATTTTCTTAACTGCTGATGCATCTGGCGTATTGCCTCCAATCAGTAAGTTATCAAAAGAGCAAGCTATGTACCATTTCTTAAGCGGTTACACTAGTAAACTAGCAGGAACTGAGCGCGGTGTTACATCTCCGCAAGCTACATTCTCTACTTGCTTCGGTTCACCATTCTTACCGCTTGATGCATCTCGTTATGCTGAAATGCTTGGTGAAAAAATCGAGAAACATGATGCAAAAGTATTCTTAGTAAACACTGGCTGGACTGGTGGCGAATACGGCGTTGGTAAACGTATGAACTTAGGTTACACTCGTGCAATGATTCAAGCAGCACTAAGCGGTGAACTTGCTAAAGCTGAAACTGCAAAACACGACATCTTTGGCCTTGAAGTACCTCGTCACGTTCCAGGTGTACCTGACGAAGTATTAATGCCTGAACAAACTTGGGCTGACAAAGATGCTTACAAAGCAAAAGCAATTGAGCTTGCAAACGAATTTAAAGAAAACTTCAAAAAATTCGATAGCGTTTCTGCAGATATTATTAACTTAGGCGGTCCGATCGCTTAATTACAAATTTTCTGTTGGAATAACCCTTTTACTCATATGAATAAGTGTCGTGTAACCGTAAAGTTCCGTGTACTCACCGACAAAACCCAATGCGGCTTAACGGTTATACACACTTACATAAAAAGAAGCTTACGTAAAAAACGTAAGCTTCTTTCTATATCTTATATAAAGTGAAACGTTAATCTCTTCATCTGTGACTTAGCTCATAAACTTACAGAAAATTCATTTTATAATCATTCATTTTTAGTTTTTTATGATGAAATTGACATATACAGGAAAGAGTGAGGCCTATGAAAAATTTTTCTCGTACAGGAAAAATTTTATTCAGTTATGGAGCGATTCAAATGTTTTGGGGACTTGTAATGCTTAACGTTAATTTATTTGAGCATACAAGTGAAACGATAAAATACGTTATTCTAATTACCGGAATAGTTTGTTGTATTGTATCCAACTTTTTTAAAGAACCTAAGAGTCATACTAATACGTGATTGCATGTTAACTTATTGGGAGCAGAAACCTGCATTTTATGCAAAGTTACGCTTCCTGTTGTACTACCCCTCGCCAGATCCTCTATTCCAGAGTAAAGCAACTTTCAATTTATATACTTGAATTTTCACACATACAAATCACGGCTTCGAACATATAAATTATATCCCTACTCACTACCTCCCTCTGGTTTCACACCGCATGGGACTAAAAAAGGATCTGACCGCTTCTATCCATCGCCAGATCCTCTATTCCATCTAAAAAGAGGCTTTTTATCTTTTTTAGCTCTTTGATAATTCTTCTTCATCTTTCATACTATAATACCCTAAATTAACAACGATTAAGAAATAACCACCCATAATCCCAACTGCAAATGCCCACATAACCATATGGTGCTCAATTTCGTACATAATAATTGCACCAAGGATCGCCGCTGCGTAGCGATTAAACATACCAAGTGTCGGTGCCTTCGTTTTCTTTACAATACTATCTCCAAGCTTTTCGATACGCCTTCCTAAAATCCAAACGCAATACATACTTACAATAAGTCCAATGCCTGCACCTAAAAAATGTGCTGAAAAAGGTGTCATTGCCCAGCCTATTAACATTGCGCCTAGCAAATAATACATTTGAATTTTAAACGACCTCAGTGACATACTAATCATGCTGTACTCCTCTTCAATGGTTTTTATTTATCCAACAAAAGCTACATAACTCATTTCTTTCGAGTCCATGCTACTTAAAATCCATTTCATTCAAATTAAAAACAACATAAACTGTATGTTTATGTTGTTAAAATGCTTTTAGAAAATAATATTATACAAGATTTCTAATATAGAATCCCTCATAAATGTGACGTTTTTCAAAACATTTTCGTCCAATTATGAAAAAAGTGATATCAATCTATGAACATACGGATATGATGTAATAAGCACATAAATAAAGGGGGCGTCTAATGATTTATTTTTTAATGGCTCTCATTCATCTCATTGTCCCTGCACTTATTGGACTTTCATTATATTGGTACACGAAAAAACATAGTATTTTCTATGCTGTCCTCGGTGTTCTTCTTCCAGGAATTATTCTTATTACACTCTTCCGCATTCCTTTTCTTAATTTAATTCCACTTATTACTGCTATCTTGTTTCTCATCTTCTTACCAAAAATAAAAAAATAGGAAAGCAGATCATAGATGATCTGTTTTCCTATTTTGATATAGGTTCTTGCACGATAGAATGAGCTTCTACTTTCTCTGATTTCACAAACCATAGACCGAAGAAAATGATAATTCCACCGATTATTTGTTGAAACGATACATATTCATTTGCCCATACAGCTGCAAATAAAACAGCTACAAGCGGTGTTATATACATATATACCATCGTATGTGACGCACCAATTTTTTGAACACCAACATACCACATCACTAAACCGAATACAGTCACGAAGAAAATAGAATACAGCAAGGCAAACCATGTCATCCCGTGTGTAATGTGAAATGGCATTACAAATACATGTGGACCACTTAACAATAAGAGCGGAACCGCTCCAACTAATGTCGACCATGCAGTAACACGTAATGCTGAGTATCTTTTAATAAGCGGCCCTGCTAAAACGGGATAAAGTCCCCAACATATTGATGTAATAAGTCCAATCCCATTTCCGTAGAAAGAACTAGCGAGTGAATGCCCCGCTACTAAAACTAATGTAGCACCAATAAAGGCAATCATGGAACCAACTAACTTTCGAGAAGAGAATTTTTCTTGTTTCAAGAAAATCGCAAATACAGTTGTAAAAATAGGTGAAATAGAAATGAGTAAAGAGGCATTTGTAGCGGATGTATATTGTACAGTTTCCATGAATAGCGTTTGATACAGTACAATACCTACAACGCTAACAATGATTAATCTAGGTATATCCTTTTGCTCCATATAAAGTGACTTTTCGATAAAGAATGTAAGGAGTAACAGGAGCGGTGCAGCCGTCATCATCCGAATTGCAGTAAACTCAATTGCTGTAAATTCTAAAAGTCCATATTTCGCAATCGTATAGTTAATACCCCAAATAATAACGACACTTAAAATTAATAACTCAATTCCCCATTTTCTCATACGCAATCCCCTCCGCAAAAAGAATTATACAGAAAATTCAATCACATGTACATTTAATTAACTGAAAAGATTCATAAGAAAAAGGAACATACAATATGCTCCTTCATATATATTCATTTTAACTTTTCAACATATAATTCACTGCCATTCAGAATAAAAAATAATCTCGTACCCATTTACTCCCTTTGTTTTAACTTGGCATGGGGCAGAAAAAGGATCTGACCGCTTCTATGCATGGCCAGGTCCCCTCTCCCATCTAAAAAAGAAAGGTTCTATACTCGAATATGAAGCTTCATATTTGGATTATAATACTGGCTCGGGCTCTTTAATTGAAAATGTCCCCCGGATGCTTGTAAATCAACCGTTAACTTATCATCCATAAATACAAGCTTTGTGCGATCTGCAATAAAGTTTAGTACGCTTGATTCAATATCTACATCGCGCTCATCTTTCTCTGAAACGGCTACTAAATCAATAATCCCGCTCATAACACAACCGCAACCTTCATTATCGTAAAATAACTTTATATATTTCGCTTCATTTGGAATCGTATCCATAATCTTTTTATATGCTGCTTCTGTTACAGTAACGTACATGCGTGAATCTACATCCTCTCTTCTCGTATCATTTATATATTGTACCACCATTTTTCTTAAATTTTATATACAGAAAATTAAGACTAATATACAATGTATGTGGTAAAGGAGGTTATATCACTGATGTTCAAACTACAGCGATATCCCACTTTCTTAAGTCTATTAGGTAGCTTTTTTATTTCTAGCGGAATGGTATTACAACATATACTTCCCTATTCTCCTTCTATTGGCTAGATTCTAGGTTTTATCCCGCTATTTGTGGGCAGTTAAGACTCCCACCTCAAAATTCAGCTGAAGCAAAGAAGTTAGGTGAGAGGCGGGCTGCCCGTAAAAGCCCGATTGGTGTGGGCTAATAATCAGTGGGGGATAGACAAAACCCCACTGATTAAAGTTTCACTTTATTTGTTTTACATCCGCTTCTTATTTTGCTATGAAAAATAAAAACAACTAACACAGTAAGAATTATCTTAAGGAGGATTACCAAACATGCCAGTCTTAAAAGAAATAGAACAATCACTTAATCATTTATTCCAAATTGAAAAATACGGAAAAGACAGTTCCTTTAGTCGGTTCATTCCAGCCACATATGATCAGATCCAGTTTCCATGGCAACAATTTTTCGAAGCAAATTTTGTGGAGCTATTTAACGGTCTTATGATACGAGGTGCCCAAAATGTAAACACAGTATTTTTAGCTGTCTTCCCAACTGATGATATTCTTGAAACATTCATTTCACAATCCATGCCAGGTGATTTACTCTTTATGCACCATCCACTTGTGATGGAATGCGGTGATCCGCTCGGGAAATCAGGGAGAGGCTTTATTCCAATTCCACAAGAATATTTGCAGGCAATAAAAGAGAAACAGCTTTCTATATATACATGTCACGTTCCAATGGATTTTCATCAAACATATGGAACTAGCATTTCAATTGCAAAGGCACTTCAAGCTAACGTAATTGACGGATTTGCTTACGGTGGTCCAGAGCAAGAGCCAGTCGGTCTTATTTGTGAAATAGATGAAACATCAACAGAAAAACTCCAAAAACGTTTAAAAAAACTCTTCCATATTCCTTACACAGACTTCGAAGGTAAACAACATGATTCCATCAAGAAAATTGCAATTATCGCTGGCTGCGGCGATGTCGTATCTTTAATGAAAGAAGCAGAAGAAAAAGGCGCTGAAGCGTATATTACAGGAGAAATCCATTGCCATATCGACAATGATTACGGTAGACATAAATACTCGCTTATTATGGATTACGTGAAAGAAACAAACATGTCACTCATCGGTGTGTCACACTCTGCCTCTGAATATTTAGTGAAAGAGACATTGATGTATGATTGGTTTAAAGAGAATTTTGATGTAGATGTTACTTTGATGCCGCAGGAAAAATGGTGGTTATAATTTTTAAAGAGGTATCTTACTTTAGCTACCTCTCTTTACTACCATTAAAATTTCATACGTTACTTTAAAAACATGATTATCCCCTTCAAATCCTTTCCTTCTCTTTGCTCTCCATAACGCAAAACAAAATTTTGCCCCCTCCTGTTTTCCACATTAAAAGTCATATATTGAGTCTCCTATGTATAATGTTTCATTTTGAAACTCTCATCCGAATAATGACCAACATAAATATCCTTAAAATTCATCTTATAACCTATATATAAACAACAACCGAACCAAAATGTACAACTTACAATATATATATATTAGTTCGATTTAAAAAATATAAAAAGGAGAATAAACAACTATGTATCGACACAATTGCTTTAGTTGTGACGGTAGACGCAACAACGGGTCCATTGGCGGAACAGGGCCTACTGGTGCTACTGGCATTACTGGACCTACTGGAAGCACTGGTGCTATTGGCATTACTGGCCCCACTGGTGCGGGCTTACAGGGTACCACTACATTTAGTCTAGCTAATGCACCTACCTATAAAGCTGGACAAGTTGTTACCTATACACGTAGTGGTTACGTAGCACAAAAAGATGCACCTCAAGGATTTCCACATGTATCTCCAGATTATATAGTATTAGTCGAAGGAGGACCTACTGGAGATACTGGACCTACCGGGAGCACCGGACCTATCGGAAACACTGGACCTACTGGAAACACTGGATCTGCCGGAATCACTGGAAATACTGGCATCACTGGACCTACCGGGAACACTGGATCCACTGGCATTACTGGACCTACCGGGAACACTGGATCCACTGGCATTACTGGACCTACCGGGAACACTGGATCTACCGGAAGTACTGGACCTACTGGAAACACCGGGACTACCGGAATCACTGGATCTACCGGGAGCACTGGACCTATCGGGAGCACTGGACCTATCGGGAGCACCGGACCTACTGGAAACACTGGATTTGGATCTACCGGGAGCACTGGATCTACTGGAATCACTGGAAATACTGGGAACACTGGACCTACCGGGAGCACCGGACCTACTGGGAACACTGGATCTATCGGGAGCACCGGACCTACTGGAAACACTGGACCTACCGGAATCACTGGACCTACCGGAATCACTGGATCCACTGGCATTACTGGACCTACCGGGAACACTGGACCTATCGGGAACACTGGATCTACCGGGAGCACCGGACCTACCGGAATCACCGGAAATACCGGGAGCACTGGACCTATCGGGAGTACCGGAAGTACTGGACCTACCGGGAACACTGGATCTACCGGAATCACTGGAAATACCGGAATCACTGGACCTACTGGGAACACTGGATCTACCGGAATCACTGGAAATACCGGGAGCACCGGACCTACTGGAAACACTGGATCTACCGGGAGCACCGGACCTACCGGAATCACCGGAAATACTGGGCACACTGGATCTACCGGGAGCACCGGACCTACTGGGAACACTGGATCTACCGGGAGCACCGGACCTACTGGGAACACTGGATCTATCGGGAGCACCGGACCTACTGGAAATACTGGAAATACTGGAAATACCGGGAGCACTGGACCTACCGGGAGCACCGGACCTACTGGGAACACTGGGACTACCGGAGGTACTGGACCTACTGGGAACACTGGGACTACCGGAAGTACGGGACCTGCTGGAAGCAGTTCAGCAAAAAGCATCCTTTTCCAAGGAACTAACACTGAGTTTCAACGTATAGCAGGTGCTCCAGCAGTTGACTCCAATATTATTCCTTATGTAGTTGCTGGATTTGGAAATATAACTGGTTTTTCTGCATCTATAAATGTAAATAATTTACCTATAGAAGTTTATACAATTCAAATCTGTACTAATGTTCCAACAAACCTTTCTGCCCCTACGTCTAATCACGTTATATCTACTATTACTTTTACCACTACGGCTAAAATCACTGGAACAATCACATTTACTATTACCCCTTCGGACGTTGGAGCACAGTTAGTTCAAGTGTACGATCCTACCCCTTTACCAGGACCCGCCACCGTTACTTGGACTAGTACAACAACTGGAAATCCAGTTTCAAGAGGCGATGCATTATGCCTATATATTAGCCCTGGGATTACTGACAGTGCTGTATACTCCATTTTTTTAATTACCTCTATTTAAGACTAAACTTTAATCAGTAGGGGATCCCTTCTCTACTGATTATTAGTTGAACCAATCTGATTTTGACGCAGGATAAATAAATAGAAAACATCACTTTTGACAAAGTGATGTTTTCTATTTATCTCTTGCACTATCAACAAATCGGCAACATAATCTCAACAGTCGTTCCAACTCCAACTTCACTTTCAAAGTTCAATTTACCGTGGTGATCTTTAATAATTTTTTCCGTAACTACTAATCCTAAGCCTGTTCCAGTTTCTTTCGTTGTGTAAAAGGCTTCATTTAGCTTCGGAATTTTATCTTTCGGAATACCGCATCCCTCATCTATAATTTGAACAATGATCACATCTTCCACTATAACTTTTACAGTAATAGTTCCGCCAACTGACATTGCTTCAATCGCATTTTTAATTAAATTAAAAAATACTTGTTTCAATCGTTTCTCATCACATGTAATTGAAGGTATATCTTTACTATAAATAGCATGCATTTTTATCCCTTGTTCTAAAGCTGGCTTTTCCATAACCCTGATAACATAAGAGATGATTTCTTTAATATTATGAGTTTCGGATTCTACCGATTTAGATTTCTCAAATCCACTTAGTTCGTTAGCAATTATATTAATACGATCTACTTCCTGTTTCATAATGTCGCTATAAACCTTATCTTCTGGATGTTTTTTCGCTTGCTTATTCACAAGTTTTTTCAATTTCACTAACGGCCTTCTAATCTTATCGCCAATTACTGTTGCCATTTTTCCAACCATCGCTAATTTTTCTACCTTTTGTATTTCTTTATCCATCATTTCAAGTTTGCGAACGTAAGACTGAAATCTTAAAAGTATAATCCAACATATAATAGCAAATACGCTGCATAATGCCATTGGAATTAGAACGATAGCGGATTGAATAACGATTCCCATAAGAGCGTACTTTCCAACAAGTATCCCTGCTACTAACAAAAAATATCTTTTATTCACAAAGATTGGTGCAAATAAAATAAAGAATCCTTCTACTATATTACCGCCATCAAATTCAGCATCACTTCCGTAATAAATAATGAAGTTATGAATAAAATCCAATATATTATAGCCAATTAAAATAATGTACTTCACAATATATGGCTTTTTCTGTTTCATAAAATAAATTCCAGTAAAGAATAATAAGACCATCAAAATATATAACCATAAACCTAAGCCTTCTCCAAAAACATCTGCTGGCTTTAGATCTCCCTCCGAGAAAAAGACAGTAGCCTTTTCAGCAAAATCATACACAAAAAATATAACAAAGAATAAACTTAAAAATATTTTCAACGCCTTTATTTCTTCCTTTTCAAATATATAGTCTTTGTCCATATAGTAGCTCCTTTAACAACACCTCTTAATCTTGTACCACATTACGCTCAAGTTTTTTCAGAAGTACTATTTCTACTCTCGTTCCTTTCTTTACTTCACTAGAAATATGTAATTCTCCAAGATGCTCTTTAATAATTCGCTCTGCTACCGTAAGGCCTAATCCGATTTTGTCTTGCTTCGTTGTATAAAAAGCCTCTGTAACTCTTCCTAAATTCTCTTTTTTTATCCCGAAACCATTATCTACTATACTTACTATTACATAATCTCTTTTTTTATCCTCAACTTGTATTTGTAATGTTCCACCGAGCTCCATTGCCTCTAAAGCATTTTTAATAACATACAAAAATACCCCTTTTACTTTACGTTTATCACATTCAATTTCACTTCTATTATACTCTTCATTGAAGGTGAAATTTATATTTAGCTCATCCATTTTTTCACGCATATTTGCTACTGCTTGTATTAGAACATCACTTACAATATGTTTTTCATAAACAGAAGGTTTATATGTAGCAACCTCCATCAATTCGCTAATCATGTTATTTATATTTTCTATTTCAATAATCATTTGTCCATATGTCGCATCTTTTTTGTGCTTTTCTTTTTGTAATTGCGTAAACCCTTTTAATGACGCGAGTGGATTTTTTATTTCATGCCCGACTGTCGCTGCCATTTTTCCGATAACCGCCAATTTTTGTGACTGACTAGCCTCTGTAATACTTTTCCTTACTGCTGAAAGATATTGTAAAAACCGATTTAAAATAATATACGACACGAAAAGCAATAACATATTCATAACAAGAGGTGTAAATAAATTAAGTTCTCCAAATACAAATAGGTATATCATATATTTCCCTATAAGAACTGGCGTTAACATAAATAAATATCGTTTACTTAAAAATATTGGCACGAAAAAAATGAAAATAAATTCGATGATATTCCCTTCATCAAATGCTATTTTATTATGAAAGGCATACCATCCAATATTAAAAATCTCCGCAATTATGTATGCAAATAAGTATGTATATTTAACTAAATGTGCTTTGCCCCTCTCAAATAAATAAACACTAATACCTAATATAGTCATAATATATGTAATCTTCCATATTACTTTATACCAATTTTCTAAAGGCATTTTATCTTCTAATATAATGGCATATGCAACCTCGTATCCTATTAAAATAACATGTAATATCCATAAGAAAATCTTAGCGTTTTTCTTTTCTTCTTTAGCCGATAGAAAAATTCCTCTCACTTCAACACCCCTTCAAAATGATATTTCAAAGAATACCATTTATTATAATAAACGATTTTAATAGGTAAACAAAGATAAAATAAACCAAATAAGTAATATATACCCACAGTTATATAAGCATAAAACTAACGAAAAATAATACGTATAATATGGGAGGTGCTTTATATGGACGGTCGTGAAAATAAAAAAATAGAACAGTTACAATCCTTTACAAAAGACAATGAAGGAAAAGAGATGACAACAAATACAGGTGTCAAAATTTCAAATGATGAAAACTCCTTAACAGTTGGTGATCGTGGTCCTACACTTTTAGAAGATTTCCTTATACGAGAAAAACTCGCTCATTTTGACCGTGAACGAATTCCTGAAAGAGTCGTGCACGCCCGCGGTTACGGAGCACATGGTGTTTTTGAGCTATATGAATCTTTAGAAGACTTAACAATGGCTCATTTTTTACAAGAACCATCTAAAAAGACACCTATTTTTATTCGTTTTTCCGAAGTAGCTGGATCAAAAGGTGCAAATGAAACGAACCGAGATGTACGAGGATTCGCTGTTAAATTTTATACAGAAGAAGGAAATTTCGATTTAGTAGGAAACAACATTCCCATTTTCTTCATTCAAGATGGTATTAAATTTCCGGATCTTATTCACGCTCTTAAACCAGAGCCACATAATGAGATTCCCCAAGGGCAAACAGCACATGATACTTTTTGGGACTTTATCGCCAATAATCAAGAATCAGCTGCGATGATGATGTGGATTATGTCAGATCGCACAATTCCGAGAAGTTTTCGAATGATGCAAGGATTCGGCGTTCATACATTCCGTTTAGTGAATAAGCACGGAAAGTCTCGTTTCGTAAAATTCCACTGGAAGCCAAGGCTTGGCGTTCACTCGTTAATTTGGGATGAAGCTCAAAAACTAGGCGGTGCTGATCCAGATTATCATCGCCGTGATTTATGGGAAAATATTAATGCTGGAAACTACCCTGAGTACGAACTTGGCGTTCAAATTTTAGAAGAAGAGGACGAATTTAAATACGATTTCGATATATTAGATGCAACGAAAATTTGGCCGGAAGAAGACTTCCCTGTTAAAATCATCGGAAAAATGACGTTAAATCGAAACGTTGATAACGTATTTGCTGAAACAGAACAAGTCGCACTACACCCTGGAAGTATCGTCCGCGGTATCGATTTCACAAATGATCCTCTCTTACAAGGTAGACTCTTTTCTTATACAGATACGCAATTAGCCCGCGTCGGCACAAACTATCAAGAGTTACCGATTAACCGTCCGGTATGTCCTTTTCATAACAACCAAAGAGATGGTGCGTCTAAATATATAATTGATAAAGGAAAAATAGCTTACCATAATAACTCTTTAGCTAATAACTCTCCCTTTACTGTACCTGGTACGAAAGGCGGTTTCGTTACATATCCTTCTACTGTTTCTGGACATAAAACAAGAGAAACAGCCGCTAGTTTTAAAGACCATTTCTCACAAGCCCGTTTATTTTGGAATAGTATGAGCCACGTCGAAAAAATCCATATTATGCAGGCCTTCTCCTTTGAATTAGGAAAAGTAAAAAGTAGATCAGTTCGCCAACAAGTCGTAGATATGATTGGTCATATAAGTACAGAATTAGCTACTTTAGTAGCTGAAGCAGTCGGGGCAACAGTACCAAATGTTCAAGAATCAAATGTTACAAACTCCTCACCAGCACTAAGTATGGAACATACAACATTTAGTCCAAATACATTACGAGTAGGCGTCATTGTCGCAAACGGATATGACGGGCAAAACGCACAATCTATGCTACAGCAATTCAAACGAGTCGGTCTTCAGCCAGTAATTATTTCCGAACGATTAGGTATAGTGCAAGGAACACAAAATGTACAGTGGGAAGTGAATGATACTTTCTTAACAGGATCACCGCTTCTTTATGACGGGCTATTTCTTATTGGTGGAAATCTTGATGATCATTTTCTTAACAAAGCAAGTTCATTTGTCGTAGAATCATATAATCACTTTAAGCCACTTGGCGCTTTCCAAAATGGAACTACTATTATTCAATCTTTAAATATCGAAGGAAAACCTGGGGTTATAACAGAACAAAACTCTACACTACTTGCGAATGAATTTATTCAGGCAATGACAAAACAGCGATTTTGGGAGAGAGCCTATTAAAATGCATGAGGAGGATACATCATGTTCGTTACAGTGGAAAAAGATGTACACATTTTTGTTGAGGATATTAACCCAGGCCCTGGAAGTAAACCTGTCTTCTTCGTTCATGGCTGGCCTTTAAATCATCAAATGTACCAATATCAATTTAATATCTTACCACAACATGGTTTCCGCTGCATTGCCATGGATATACGAGGAAACGGACAGTCTGATAAACCATGGACTGGTTACACTTATGATCGTTTAGCTGATGATATCGCAATTGTATTAGATGCACTTCAAATAGAAAATGCTACGTTAGTTGGTTTCTCAGTCGGCGGTGCTCTTTCTATTCGATACATGTCACGATATAACGGTCGCCGTATTTCTAAACTTGCATTAATTGATGCCGTCTCCCCCTCTTTCGTAAAAAACCAACAATCCCCTTACGGCGTACCGAAAGAGCAAGCAGATGCTCTGATTGCTCAAATGTATGCAAATTTGCCTAAATTTCTTAATGATGTATCTTTATCATTTTTTAATAGAAACTTAGGAGCTGCCACGTTAGAATGGTTTTCTTATCTCGGTATGCAGTCCGCTTCTTATGCTCTCATCAAAATTTTGCAAGCTGCTGCAAACGAAGACGTAACGAAGGACTTAAGTAAAATTAACGTCCCAACAAAAATATTCCACGGTGTTCACGACCAACTCATTCCTTACAAAAGTGCTGAGCTAACAAAAGAACGAATTAGAAACTCTGTGCTATATCCTCTTACAAATAGCGGTCATGGCTCTCCAATCGATCAAGCGGATGAATTAAATAAGGAACTAATAAATTTTTTAAATTCATAGTTCCTTTACAGTAAAAAAAGCCTGTCTGTTTGTAAATCCACACAACTTTATTATAACTTGTTTTTCTGAAATTTTAATATATATCTAAATAAAAAAACTCTTAGAAACCTTAGAGAGTTTTTTTACGAATTAAACAAATTATCCAATTATATACTAAATGAAAAATTCACACACTTCTCACAAATCAATTATTAAAACGACTCTATTTTAATTTATACTAAATGTACAAGTAATACTCCCTGAACCTAGCTTGTCTGGTTATCCCGTTAAATACTATGAAAAAAGAACTTGTATCGTATACAAGTTCTTTTTTTGTCGCCTATTTAAATAATATCTCCTTACTATATTGCTTTCCGACGAGTAAGTCATATTGAATAAACTCATATTGCTTTAACATCTCTTTTTGTTTCGCTGTTAAACTTTTTATTGCTTCTCCGTCTTTTCCTATCCTCAATTCGTCACGAAGTACGGGAATTTCTTCATATAACTTCGATAAAAATTGATAGAATGGTGCCTTATTTAATCCAGCATAATCAAGGACAAGATTTGAAAAATAAATTGGACTTACTAAGCCTAAATTGTCATTTGGTATATCAAAATTTGCATACATTAATAACGGCGTTTGCGCCATCGCTAATCGTTCAATTGGCGTTTTTTCATTCGTTATATACCCATTCTCTTTATAAAGAGATTTATTTGTTCCTAGCGACGGAAGATGGTCCCCAAAGAATACTAATAATGTAGGTCTATCTAAATTATCTAGCTCTTCTATTAAATATTGAAGAGCTTCATCTGAACGTCTTAAACCTTCTGTATAAGTCTCTAATTCAGCCTTCGATTCTTCATTTTCTAAACCACTAATTTCTATTTGATTTTCGCCAAATCTTCCTTCTGTAAATGGAAAATGATTTTGCATTGTAACCGCATGAATAAAAGTAGGTTTCTTTTGCTTCTCTAATTCAGATATTATCTCTTTACTCATAGATAAATCGCTAATATAATCTCCATCAACTTCTACATTTTCCATCGTATCTTGTGCATTAAACTTATCAAACCCTAACACTTTATATACATCATCCCGTTTAAAGAATGAGCGCCCGAACGAATGAATTGCACTTGTATAATACCCTTCTTTTTTCAAAGCTCGAGGAATTGATGGAATTTCTTTCTTATTTGTAACAACTTGCTGATACGGTATAGAGCCTGGTTTTAACAAACTCATTGAATAACTCGTTAATACCTCAAATTCAACGTTCGCAGTATTTCCTCCAAATGCAGGAGAAATAGTTTGTCCACCAGGAAAACTTTCTATATAATGATGCAAATTAGGTAAAGGATCTTCACTAAAGGACAGGTTCGTTAACTTCGTTGGATCCCAAAACGATTCACTCATTACAAAAATAATATTCGGTTTCTCTTTTTGCTTCTGCGTCCCTATATTGCTACTATATTGTTTCTTTATATCGTTTGCTATTTGAAGCGTATTTTCTTTTGAATAATCTTTCGGCTTTTCAATGACTGTCGTATCTAAATTACTTATAAATCCTAATACAAAACCATTTGAAGCATAATTTTCATTTTGATCCCACAAAACGAACTCTATACCCGACTTTTGAAACAATTTATTCATAAACGTATTCGTAAAATTACCATACACATATAAAACAACAACAGATCCTACTATAAATAGAACTCGTACGCCTACATGAACTTTTACATTTTGAATATATTTCCTTATATACACACCCGTCCAAATACAGGCAACAACACTTACAATAACGAGAAGAATATAACCCCAACTAAAATAATCCATCACCATCGGTATAACAGATTGCATATGTCCAATCTGTGTAAAATCAGAAGGATATAGTGGGTCCCCTCTAAAAACAATTTTGAAGTGATTTACAATAGCCAAAATGATTAGCAAAATGCTTGTCAAAATAGTACTCAAAAAAACTTTTCCAAGTACATTGTACACCAAGACATATACCGCATAAATTACAATTAAGCTAAATATAAACTGTGCATTATAGTTGTAAATCCAATTCATTGTATTGACGATGTCCATATTATTTTGCATAAAAATAAAAAGAAAAGTAATCGCATGAGCTACTAAAAAAGTTCTAACATAAATCCTAATGATCGGTTTAAATTTATTAACTATACCTTTATTTAAATACGCAACATACAGTAGTACAATCCAAATCAAAATTGTCATTACACTTAAAACAACCTTTTGATTTAACATATCTTTCATCGTACCTAAACTAAAATATCTTAAAATCAAGAAAAGTGTGGGTACAACATATAAAGTTACTACACCACTTAAAATCACTGAAATTAATATACTTCTTCTTGGCTGATGAAATGAAAAATTATCCCTCAATTCATTCCCTCTTTTCTGTTTATTAATTTCACCCCGCACCGTAAAAATACTTCCTATAAAAATAACATATAACGTGTATTTCGTCTTCCTAATTGCTTTTACTATAAATATATTTTCTTAATTATCCCTTAACCATCAGTAAAATTTTGGATTTCAAACTATGGAGTATTGAAAAATCAAATTACTATGCTCCACTTTATGATATAATAACTATGTTTTGGAAAACCTTAATACTATTAGGAATTTTTCATGAAAATACGAAAGAATTAATAAAAAAGGAGATGCTCATTTTTGCTAAATAAGTTTAAAAGTTTACCTAAAGCGGTATATGCAATTTTGGCGCTTTCTTTCCTGTTGCACGTTTTTTGTCTAGTAAAACAGCCAGGATTAGATGGAGAGTTAGTCAAAGTAACATATGGTGCAAATGATGCGTTTAACTATTCGTTAACAGCTGAACAATTATTAAAACATGGTGTATTTGGCTATGTTTATTTAGAACCTAGTGAAGTTCCTGGAAAAAATGCTTATATCACACCAGGTCAACCACTATTATTAGCTGGCGCTATGATTATTTCTGATGTTACATCACTTCCGTACTATTACGTAGCAACTGTCATTAATATGATACTGAACCTCTGTACAGTGTTATTAGTATTTTTAATAGGAAAAGAATTGTTTGAAAAAAACATTTATGGGATTGTTGCGAGTATTTTATATGCTATTTATCCAAGTAACTATACATACTTCCGTACATTATTGACCGAAGTTCCTTCAATATTCTTATTAGCGTTAAGTGTATATGTATTTGTTCTCGCATGGAAATACAATAAAGTAAAATTCCATATATGGTTTGGAATTGTTGTTGCTATTTTACTTATGTTCCGTCCAAACCCAGCTCCAATGATGCTCATTCCTGTTCTTGTCGTCTTGTTCACATATGGATTTAAAGACTCAATTCGAATTGGATTATTATGGTTCATTGGCCCGTTCCTTATTATCGGCGCCTGGGTTGTTCGTAACTATTTAGCGCTTCATCAATTTATCTTATTCTCAACGCAAGGTGCAGACCCATTAATTGCCGGTGCAGATCCGTTTAACAAAATTGGCTATGAAAATGTAGTTAATCAAATGAAAGCCCAAGGCTTAGATGATAAAGGGGCATACGCAAAAGATTTAATCAAAAATGGATTTAAAACGGATTTCACATATTGGTTCTCTTGGTTCACTGTTGGTAAAACAATTGAGTTATTCAAAACAGCTCCTGCTGTAGACCAATACCGTATTCATAACTTTATACAAATGTGCCATAGAGTCTTTGTCATTGGTACATTCTTAAGTGGTTTCTGCTTCATGCTAAATTCATTTAAACATAAACGCGTTATGATGCTAGTAGCAAGTTCTGTTATTTACATCATCTTCTCAAACTTATTCTTAGCAATTAATCGCTACGGATTTTTCATTAACCCTCTTATGTGCTTAATTCTTGCATATGGGTTAGTTTACGCTGTGCAGAAGCTTCCATTTTTCCGCACTAACCAAGCATAATAAAAAAGAGATTTCCTAAGAAAGGAAATCTCTTTTTCATTACCCAACACTTTGAACACGGCCAATTTGTCCATCTTGTAATCGAACTTTAATTCCGTACGTGTGTGTTTCTGTATTTGTTAAAATATCTTTCACAACACCACTCACTGTTTTACTATAATCTTTATCTAATTGAATAACTACATGTGAACCAACCGAAATTTGTGATCTTGTCGGCTTCCCACCAGTTGCTTGTGTTGTTTTTTCTTGTTTCTGTGTTCTCTCTTGTTGTGCAGACTGTTGTTGCTGAATCTTCTGCTGTTCTTGCTTACGTTTTTCTTCCTCTACTCTTTGCCCCTCTTCTTGCTTACGTTTTTCTTCTTCTACTCTTTGCCCCTCTTCTTGCTTACGTTTTTCTTCTTCTACTCTTTGCCCCTCTTCTTGCTTACGCTTTTCTTCTTCTACTCTTTGCCCCTCTTCTTGCTTACGTTTTTCTTCCTCTACTCTTTGCCCCTCTTCTTGCTTACGTTTTTCTTCTTCTACTTTTTGCTCCTCTTCTTGCTTACGTTTTTCTTCAGCCTTCTTATCTTCTTCCATTTTCTTCTCATCTATTTTCTGTTCTTTCGCTGCCTTCAGCTTGTCCTCTTCATCTTTACAAGCTGTTAAAGCAACTACACATAAGCCTGTAAGTAAAAATAATAATAATTTTTTTAACATTAAAAAATCCTCCTATATATACATTACAAATAATGACCTTTAATAGAATAGCAAATATGTATGAACTCCCTTGTCGTAATTTGTCGTATACATTGAATTTCCCATATAACAAAAGAACCTGTCATGCGACAGGTTCTTTTCGCTATTTATTATGAGCAGGAAAAATGATGAAATGATTAGCATGTTTACTATATAAGAGGAAGCATCCATATTTTCCATATGATACACACTATTACTATAAAGATAAAATTAAAAAAATCTAATCTCGGACTCTTTTTCATAGTCATATCTAACCACATATGAACCAATTTCAATCTTTTGTATTTATGAATATTTTTCTTTACAAATCGGTAAATGAGTACTTGCATAATGAGAAATCCGACTACGAAAATGAACAATAGAATGAGAAATTCAACCACGAAATTCCTCCCTATTTTTGAAGCGTTTTTTCTACTATATGGTTCTTCAAAACCCATTCCTCAAACTGAGCACTTCCAAATTCCCAGCTCAAATCACGAGCATGTACAGAAAAAACGTAATAACCGGCATATTCGTCCATAAACATTCCTGCCCCTACATCATCTTTCTGAATACCGTATACTCCAAAATTAAAATACACATCCCACACGTCTTCATGCTTCCTCTTATAAGCAATCGATTCCATATCACATTCAGTTCCGAAATAATCAAGATGTAAATGTACGCTATCATCGTATTCATAATCCATTTTATCACCCCTTATATTTGTACTTCTTTATTCCCTAAAAAATTCCTGCTATCTATACTCACATATGGGCACTTACCTACATATTATGCTTGTAGATTGACTTCTAGGAGGTGTCATATAGTGAAAAAATTAATAACCGTTTTTTGCATCATGTTACTAGCTGTTTTCACATTCGCTGCTTGTAGTAGTACAAAGGAAAGTACGAAAGAAGAAGTTCAAAAAATTCGCGTTGGCGAAGTTACCCACTCTCTTTTTTACGCACCTTTATATGTTGGAATTGAAAAAGGATTTTTTAAAGATGAAGGTTTAAATATTGACTTACAAACAACAGCTGGCGGAGATAAAACGATGACCGCCCTTTTATCTGGCGGAATTGATATTGCGCTCGTTGGTTCAGAAACGTCTATTTATGTTCATCAACAAGGAGCAAAAGACCCTGTCATTAATTTCGCACAGCTTACACAAACAGATGGCACGTTTTTAGTTTCCCGTAAAAAATTAAACTCTTTTAATTGGAATGACGTAAAAGGCGTTACATTTTTAGGACAGCGTAAAGGCGGCATGCCGCAAATGGTTGGAGAATACGTTTTAAAGAAAAATGGCATTGACCCTCGCAAAGATACGAACTTAATTCAAAATATCGAGTTTGCTAATATTGCAAATGCCTTTGCATCTGGTACAGGAGAATTTGTACAGCTCTTTGAGCCAACTGCAAGTATACTTGAAAAAGAAGGAAAAGGTTATATCGTCGCGTCTTTCGGAGCTGAATCTGGTACTGTTCCTTATACAACGTTTATGGCAAAAGAAAGTTTCTTAAAGAAAGATAAAGCTGCTGCAGAAAAATTCACGCGCGCACTATATAAAGCGCAGCAATGGGTTGATACTCATAGTCCCGAAGAGATTGCCAATGCTGTTTCACCACTATTTAAAGACACTTCAAAAGACATTTCAGTGAAAGTAATTGAGCGCTACAAAAAACAACATTCTTATGCGACAAATCCATTATTAGATGATGCAGAATGGAAACAGCTCCAAACGATTATGAAAGAATCTGGTGAATTACAAAAAGAAGTTCCACATGAAGCGCTCGTCAATACAAAAATTGCCGAAAGCGTTATTAAGAAATAGAGGCGAAGTGTATGAGTTTTTTACAAATACGTAACGTTTCTCATTGTTTTTTTGCAAAAGAGAATGCGAAATTGATTCTTGAAGATATGAGCTTGCACGTAGAAGAAGGCGAGTTTATTTCTATTCTTGGTCCAAGTGGTTGCGGCAAAACAACGCTCCTCTCCATCATCGCAGGGCTACTTGATCCAATTGAAGGGATCGTATTTTTAGATGGTGAACCGATTACAACTATGACCCCATCTATGGGCTATATGCTCCAGCAAGATTACTTGTTTCCTTGGAAAACAATTGAAGAAAATATTATGCTCGGGCTTCATATTCGAAAGATGTATGATGAAAACACGAAAGAACATACATTAAAGCTTTTAAAGCAAGTCGGCTTGTATGATATTGAACAGCAATACCCACGTGAACTATCCGGCGGTATGCGCCAACGTGCTGCCCTCGTTCGAACATTAGCGACCGATCCAAAAATTTTATTGCTAGATGAACCATTTTCCGCACTTGATTATCAAACAAAATTAAAACTAGAAGATCTCGTCTTCACATTACTACGTAACTATAAGAAAACATCCCTACTTGTGACACATGATATTGAAGAAGCAATTGCGATGAGTGATCGTATTTATTTGCTGCAGGCGAACCCTGGAAAAATTGCAAAAACGTTCATCGTCCCAGAAAGTATCCGTTCCTTATCGCCATTAGAAGCACGCCACCACCATGACTTCCCATCCCTCTTCCAAGAAATATGGAAGGAGTTGGAACGACTTGGATAATATAAAACAACTACATGAGCAGTTTCGAAAAAAAGAAAGACAACATGCATGGTTAGCTCGCTCTTTACAACTTGTACTTCTTGTTCTTTTCTTTGCACTATGGGAAATAGCTAGTAAAAAGGAATGGATTGATCCTTTACTCTTTAGCTCTCCTTCAAGTATTTGGAATCTCTTTTTAACGAAATGGATTGACGGTTCACTTTGGATTCACATATGGACGACATTACTTGAAACAGGAGTAGGCTTTATTCTCGGAACTGTACTCGGAGCTATTATTGCTACTTTCCTTTGGTGGATGCCACTTTTGGCCCGCGTACTTGATCCTTATCTCGTCGTCCTAAATGCAATGCCTAAAGTTGCACTCGGTCCAATCATCATCGTTATTTTCGGTCCAAATATTTCATCCTCTATCGCAATGGGAGTAATCATCTCCATCATCATTACCATTCTCGTTATATACAGCGCATTTCAAGAAGTCGATTCCAACTTTGTAAAGGTCATGGACACATTTGGTGCAAATAAATGGCAATGCTATAAGCACGTTATTCTCCCTTCATCTTTCCCTGCAATTATTTCAACGTTAAAAGTGAATGTTGGCTTATCATGGGTCGGTGTTATTTTCGGGGAACTCCTCGTTTCTAAACAAGGACTTGGCTATTTAATTAGCTACGGATTCCAAGTCTTTAACTTCACACTCGTCTTACTCAGTGTATTGCTCACTTGCGTCCTCGCAACTCTTATGTATGTATTTGTCGAGGCATTTGAAAAACTCCTTATTGGAAAACGAAAAAGAAGCTGACTTAGAGCGATACACTAGAGTCAGCTTCTTTCTTTTATCTTTGATCACACATTTTTGAATCATCTGTAACATTCCCATTAGCAACCGTAACTGTATGGAAACAATCTTTCACACGCACCGTAACGACATTATCTTTTCGATCAATAATATGATAATCATTAAACTCTTTATTTAATGCACTACGAATTTGCTCCCCTTCAAAAATCGGAAAACCGTGAGACATTACCCAAATGAGACCAGCAACAGCAAGAATCGTTTTCATACGTTTCATTACCTCCTCGAGAGTAAACTTATAGCCCCTATACTATGCGCATTATAATTGTGTCTAATTTGTGACGTTTTTATACTAATTCTCTTTTAATGATTCAGTTCCTTCTTCTTTTTTGAAAAAAGACAGAATTTTCAATTTTATCAGCATAAAAAAACGCAAAGAACTATAATTCTTCACGTTTTCCCTTGGCTAAAATATATCGAACACATAATTCGCATTAATGTCCACTTGGTTGTTCTATCGTTTTCGAAACATCATATAATCCAGCTAACACTTCCGCTCTCATTTTTACAAGCTCGGGGAATTGATAGAAGAAGGCAATTTTTTTATATTTTAATTCTGTTCCTTCTTTCACCTTTTTTGAATCTTGTAATATAAACGCTGTAAATGTATCTGCGATATCTTCCGCTACATTTGTCGTTCCATACAGTGAAACAAACTCACTATGCTTTTCCTTAAAAAATTCAATTTGAGCTTCTTCGCTTTCTTCCACTTTCTTTTCTGTCCACTCCTGGTCAATTGGTTTCCAGAACAAATTATAAAATTGATTTATATAAGAGCTCTCCTTCGCACATCCTTCTTGTAAGAAAAGAGATTTACATTTATTTTGGTATGATGAAATATCTTTATCTTCGTCAAAAGCCTTTAAGTACTTTTCATTTACTGGTATTTGTTTATGTCCCAGTGTCAATACGTGAGCCGTCTCATGTATTAATGTTTTCATCACTTGATCGATATTTACTGCAGAATCAAGCGTATCTAAACTAATAGTCCACTCTTTCGGATACTCCATACTCGGTATAACGTGGGCGACAATTCCATCGTAACCATCTGTTACCATATCAAACTCTTTTATGTCAGTGCGATACTTAGCTGGAATAAGAGTACTGTACATATCCCATAACGATTCATGATAACCTCTATCTTGACGTTGCTTTAATACTTCTTCTTTCGCGTCCTTATCCTCCGCAAAAGCCTTATTCAATCGTTTGCGATCTAGTTTATCGAAATAAGGATCTACAATTTCATCACCATCAATATAATAAGAAGCTAAAAAGAAATAATTTTCATCATCCTCTTTTTTCATTTCCGCTTCTTTCATATCGTTACTTGAATGTCCTTCTAAATCATAATCCTCTAGTACTTCAAGTTCTGAAAGTCCATCTATTTTTTTATATACTTTTTGAAGCGTCTTATCACCTATTTGTGCACATTCTTCTGTCGTTTCGCACACATCTTTTTTCTCTCTTTTTGAAGTTTTTTCCGCCATATCACATCCAGCTACTAAGCCAATTGAAAGTATAAAACAAACTAATTTCCCATACAGTTCTTTCATTTGAACCTCCGTCGTTACAGTCTACAAAAATATGATAATCATTTTTTCACAAATATGCGATAATTATTTATAAAAACTTTGAGGAGGTTACATATGATTCTTGCGGTGCTATTTGATTTGGACGGGACACTATTAGATCGTCGTCAATCTTTAGTGCGATTTATTCACGACCAATACAATCGCTATATCAGCGATTTTCACAATATATCGACTTACCGACAAAAAGCGACAATAACAAGAGGAGGCCGTTATTCAAAAACGACTCCTCTTCCTTTATTATTCATAAACTGTAAACTGTGGTTTACTCGGATGATCTTTTACTAGTGCATCATCTGGAAACTTTGAAACTTTTTGATATAGAGCAATGTCACCAATACAACCTGCTGTTAGTAGAACCCCTAAAAATGAGATCGCTTGAACATTCATAGCTAATCCAATTGCAATTGGTAAAATTCCAGTCGGTAAAAATGGCAACATTAAAACTTTCTTCATTTGCTTTACTGTAATTTCTTTTTTAGAATGAGCGTATGCTACACCTAATTTCCAATTGACACCCCATTTTAGTTCGCTCCACGGAACACCTCCGATATAGCGAAATCCTATTAAATGTATCGCTTCATGTATACAAACGAGAACAATCATTCCAATAATTAAAAGAAACATAACAGGCAATGTAATTTCAAATTGAAACTTACCTGAAAAAAGCGCATGTAAATAACTAATTCCAATCGCCAGAGCGAATATTATAAAAAATGCATAGATGTTTAATTTAACCATCGAAACAGAAACAGTTATTTCTTTTCTGTTATCCACCTTTATCCCTCCTAAAATCTAAATATATCTTTACAAAATTGTATAATATACCCAAAATTATGTAAAGATATATTTACATTTATTCTTGAACACATAAAAAAAGAAACCGGCCATTTTACTTCGTAAAACAGCCGATTTCTTCTATATGTTTCATCGTACGCGCTAATACATCATCGCGCATAATAAAGCTAAATTTTCTATCAGTTTTAATATTATCAGGAATGTCTTTTAATAAAACAGACCCTTTCGTTTCTTCGTAATGCGTATGTTGCTCTACCGCACTAATTGTTGCAAAATAAATGTTTTTAATGATTATTTTGTCTTTTCCGGATACTTTGTATTGCCCTAAGTAAGTTAAATCAGAAACTATGCCGCCGGTTTCCTCATGAACTTCTCGAACTGCCGCTTCTTCCGGTGTTTCCCCGAGTTCTACTTTACCACCTGGAAATTCAAGACCACGGCGTAAATGATGCGTTAATAACCATTGATCCCCGTACCGGCATACAACCCAAACATGCTTTGGCTCAGGAGAAAATGGGTAACGTTCAAACGATAATTGTACAGTGTTGTGGTAATAATCTTTAAATTTGTACATGCCATTACTCCCCTATTGATGATTACAAGTTTTTCCTACCACAAATTGTAGCATATTCTCGCTTTTCTGCATAATATTATCCAATTACAATCCATTGATTATTCCCATTTGCGCGACTAATTCTTTCGTTTCATGATTCCCTAGATCATAAATCATTTTATATGCTTTTTGTAGTTGTTCATCATATCGATCATTATTCGAATCGTGATGATACTCAACGAATGGAACGTGGGAGCGTACATACGAACCTAAGTCCTCTTCATACGCTTGATCAAAATACTCTCTTAACTCCGTAATCTCTTCGTCATTTGCATAAATTTCAAAATTATACGTATCCGCCGTCTTCACTTGTGAGATTTGACCATTTCCAACTGATATATAATATGTTTTTTTATTCTCCATGTAACACCCTTCTTTCATCCTTTTAATTTCTATTGTTTTCATTAATTACAAAATTATGTAAAATAAAGAAAAGGAGGGATTTCATGCTCAAAATATTAATTATCGGCATTATAATCGTACTGATCATATTAGTACTCTCCGTCATGACAATTAATAAAGGCTACTCTTACAAACATTCGATTGATAAACCAGAAGATAACCCTTATACAAAAAACAGCAAGGAGGATTCATAAAATGCTTCGTATACTTCGCATCATAATCGCACTTACTGTGATAATTATGTCGGCAATTGGGCTATATACAGGTCAAAATAACTTTCTACCTCTTTCACAATTTTTATTAGGAGCTCTAATGTTTCTCATCGCTATTGAGCAAATAAAAAAGAAAGATTCAGGAACCGGATTTATTTGTATTGTTGCTGGTGCTTTCATTTGGCTTGTTCTCATCATTAGCTATATAAGATAAAAGGAGGTACATCCATGCTAAAAGGATTGCGAATTACTTTTTCACTTATTGCTTTATTTATAGCAATCTATAGTTTTATCAGCAACAACAGAGACATTATGCCTTACATGTTCATTTCCTTAGGCTTGATGGCTTTCACTATGGGTCTAGAAGAAATTAAAAAACAGAGACAATCTAGTGGCACACTTGCTTTCATAGCTGGCGCTGCTGCTTTATTACTTGGCTTCTCAGAAATATTTCGTTAAATAGTCTATTTAAAGGAGGTATACAATGCTAACTGGATTACGGATTTTCCTCATGTTTTTCACGCTTATCATACTCTCTCTTTGCACTTATTCTCTTATTACCGATAATTTCACACTTCTTCCATACATACAATTTACTCTCAGTTGTTTCTTTATTCTTCTAGGAATTAATGAACTGAAATCTGGACGGAAATCAATGAGTATTCTGTATTTTTTCGTTTCTATTCTTATTTTCTTCGTTTTAATATCGATCTACTTTCACTAAAGGTAGCATGTACTTTTAATCACCTACTGACTATTACCTTTCACCAATTTGGCTTTTTCGAACAGGTAATAAATTTGAGGACAATCTAAAAAACAAAAAAGGTGGAGATTAGTATGCTAAAAACATTTCGCATTATATCCGCTCTTATCGTCATCGCTCTCGCTCTATCCGGAATGTTTACAAACTCGCTTGTTATTATGCCCTATATGCTTATTGCCTTATCTATTATGACTTTCATCATGAGTGCAGAAGAAAAGCAAAAACAAAAGAAAGTAAATAGTACAATCTCTTTCTTTTCTGGCGTCTTTACTTTAATTATTGTCATTCTTATTCTTGTCTCTCAATAACAATACTTCTACTAAGGAGGATTTCATGTTAAAAAACATTCGAATTATAGTAGCCACTATTGCCCTCATTCTCGCTCTACTTAACCTCTTTACAAACTTCTCTATGCTTTTACCATTCGTATTTATCCTTTTAAGTATTATGTTTATCCTTTTTGGAATTGATGAAATAAAAGAGCGGCAAAAAGCAAAAGCATTTGTTTATTTTCTCGGTTCTGCCTTTATTTTATATGTTGGGGTGTCTAGTATACTTTCATAAAAAGAAGAGCAAGTTTTCACTTAACAAAATAAAAAACTGCCCTTTAACAGGCAGTTTTCCTTCTATCCAAACACTTTCTCAAGTTCATCTTTATCTTGGCTTAACCAGAAGTTCATTAAGCGTTGTGCTCCTTCTAAGTCGTGGAGCTTCGCTTGGCCACATTGTGTTTCATTTGCAGCTGGAATTTCTGTAATTTGAACCGCATCTTTTAATGTTAGTTCTAATAAATCAATGATTTCACGAACTGTCGGTGTTCCACTCACAACAAGATAATATCCTGTCTGGCAGCCCATCGGTGAAATATCAATAATGTCAAAATGCGGATAACGATCAATATATTTACGTAAATTAAATGCTAATAAATGTTCTAACGTATGAATAACATCTGGTTTCATTGCTTGTTTATTTGGTTGGCAAAAACGAATATCAAATTTATTTACAATACCGTCACTACCTACATTGTGAACTCCGCAATGTCTTACATAAGGTGCCTTTACAATCGTATGATCTAATTCAAAGCTTTCTACTGATGGCATACAACATCTCTCCCGCTTTTAATTTAATTCCGTTATATCCAATATGATATAACGGAAATTAACATTAGTAAAGTATTATGTACGGTCGTGCTATAATACTTTAAGACTATGCTGAAAAGGAGACCATTATGAAACAGATTTTTATTGGGATTATACGCTTTTATCAAAAGTTCATTTCTCCGATGACACCACCAACTTGCCGCTTTCATCCAACTTGTTCTCATTACGGATTAGAGGCGTTTCAAAAACATGGTGCACTCAAAGGCTTTTGGCTTACTTGTAAGCGTATATTAAAATGTCACCCTTTCCACCCAGGAGGATTTGATCCTGTCCCAGATAAAAAGGATGACAATATACATTCTTAATTTTCGTAACCATTCACAACTACATCTAATTTTCCTGTGTCAGGATCTATAACAAGACCGTGAACAGGTACTTCTCCCGGAAGTAACGGATGGTTGCGAAGTATTGACACACTATGTTCTACACTTTCTTCTACACTAGAGAACCCTTGTAGGAATCTTTCTAAATCGATTCCAGAATAACGAAGTGTATCTAATTTCTCTTCTGTTACGCCGCGCTCTTTCATTTTTTCAATTGTACTGCTTGCTTGAATTTTTGCCATACCACAATCATGGTGACCAACTACACAAACTTCATCGGCACCCAGTTCGTATACAGCAACTAAAATACTACGCATAATACTTCCGAATGGATGTGAAATAACAGCGCCTGCTACTTTAATAATTTTCACATCACCGTTACGCATATTCATTGCTTTCGGTAATAGTTCAACAAGACGAGTATCCATACAAGAGATAATTACCATTTTTTTGTTTGGAAATTTTCCTGTTTCATACTCTTCGTACTTTTTCTCTTCAACGAATTTTTCATTGTATTGTAAAATCTCTTCTAATGACTTCATAGTAAAGAACCCTCTTTTCTCTCATTTACATTACATATATAGTGTACCAAAATATGAAAAACTCAAAAAGGATATTGTATTATTATAAAAGCAATATATTTTCAGATAACCGACATAATTCTTTCAAAATATACACACAGCTTTGTAACAAGTCACACATACTTTATCCCTATTCTCACTATAAACTAACTGTAGATAATGTAAAAAAGGAGTGAATATTTATTATGTCCGACGTTCTGTTACTGAGTCGTTTTCAATTTGCAATTACTATTTTTTATCATTTTTTATTTGTACCTTTGACAATCGGACTTGTTATTTTAGTAGCATGTATGGAAACTCAATACGCCCGCACATTGAATCCAACATACCGCAAAATGGCAAATTTCTGGGGTAAATTATTTACAATTAACTTCGTAATGGGGATTATAACCGGGATTACGATGGAGTTCCAATTTGGAACAAACTGGTCTGAGTACTCCAAATATATGGGAGATATTTTCGGATCACCTCTTGCAATCGAAGCACTTGTTGCCTTTTTCTTAGAATCTACTTTCATGGGAATATGGTTATTCGGTAAAGACAAAATCTCACCAAAGTTCCGTGCTTTCTGTATGTGGATGGTTGCACTTGGAACAAATATTTCTGCCCTTTGGATTATTACAGCAAACGGCTTTATGCAAAATCCTGTTGGCTATGTAGTACGTAATGGCCGCGCTGAATTAAATGACTTCTGGGCCCTTGTTACAAATCCATATGCATGGAATATGTTCTTCCATACTGTAATTAGTTGTTATATCGTTGGTGCTTTCTTCGTTATGGCAATTAGTGCCTATCACTTATTACGTAAAAATGAAGTGGAATTTTTCAAAAAATCATTTAAGTTTGGTTTAATGTTAGGATTATTCGCAGCAACTATTACACCTTTTATGGGACATCAATCCGGTGTATCAGCAGCTAAGTATCAACCAGCAAAAGGAGCTGCAATGGAAGCTGTTTGGGAAACGGGAAAAGGACAAGGCTTCTCAATCATTCAAATTCCTGATGTGAAAAATGAAAAGAACTTTGAATTCCTTACTATTCCAAAACTCGGAAGTTTCTTCTATACAAACTCATTTGATGGAGAAATTGTTGGTTTAAAAGATATTCCGAAAGAAGATCGTCCAAATGTTAACCTCGTGTACTATAGCTTCCGCTTAATGGTTGCACTTGGCATGTTCTTTATGGCATTAACTTGGTTCGGTTTCTATTTAAACCGAAAAGGAAAACTAGAAAACTCAAAACGCTATTTAAAAATTACAATGTGGTCTGTCTTACTTCCATACATTGCAATTAATGCTGGCTGGATTGTTGCTGAAGTAGGTCGTCAACCATGGACAGTATATAAACTAATGCGTACAGCAGAATCTGTATCACCTATATCAGTTCCACAAATTTGGTTCTCATTAATTAGTTTAATATTGTTCTACACTTTACTTTTAATTGCAGACGTATACTTAATGCTGAAGTTCGCGAAAAAAGGACCAGCTGCATTAGAAGAACCTGCTACTGAAGGAGGTACAGCTCATGTCTCATGATATGCTTGCAATCATCTGGTTCGGTTTATGGGGCATAATTTGGACAGTTTACTTCATTCTTGATGGCTACGCACTCGGTAACGGGATGATTTTCCCATTCGTTGCGAAAGACCGACAAGAACGAAATCAATTACAAGAAGCTATTGGCCCGTTCTGGGGTGGTAATGAAGTATGGTTAATTACAGCTGGTGGCGCAACATTTGCTGCCTTCCCAATCATATATGCAAATATGTTTAGTTACCTGTATACACCACTATTTTTAGTCTTACTTGCACTATTTTCTCGTGCTGCTGGACTTGAATTTATGCATAAAGATGATTCACCAATTTGGCAAAAAACTTGCAAATGGGCATTTACAATTGGTAGTTTCCTAATTGCCTTTTTATTCGGTGTTACATTCGCTAACCTGTATTACGGGCTGCAAATCGGAAAAGATGGTTATGAAGGAACTTTATTTAGCTTACTAAACCATTATGGTATTTTAGGTGGTCTTTTCTTCACTACTATATTCGTCGTATCTGGTGCCCTTTGGATTATGATTAAAACAACTGGTGAAGTATCTGATCGTGCTTATAAAATCGCAAGACCATTTTCAATGGCAGCTGCAATCATTTTAGCTATCTTCTATGTCGCAACTGCAAATCGTACAAATTTATTCCAAAACTTCACGGAATATCCTGTACTATTCATTCTTCCAGTACTTGCAATGTTAATGAGTGTACTCGCACTTATTATGGTGTACAAACATAAAATTGGCCTTGCATTCACATTCGTTTGCTTAACAATCGCAATGTTTATGACAACTGGTTTTGCAGGTATGTTCCCAAGAATGTTACCATCACGTATTAATGACGCATACAGTACAACGTTATATAACGCAGCCGGTAGTGAATTAAACTTAAAAATTATGTTCTTCGTTGCAATCGTCATGGTACCAATCGTTATTGGATATCAACTTTGGAGCTACAGTATTTTTAAAAATAAAATCCATAAAGACTCTGCTAAAGGGTATCACTAAAATGAAAAAGACACTTCAAGCGAAGTGTCTTTTTTCTTATACGTATGATTTTCGATAAGATGTTACATTTCTAATCTAACAACTATGATAAAGAAGAATCACTAACAGCTCACAACTAAATTGTATCACAGGGCAAACACATCAATTTATGCAATTTTACATATAAAATTTATAACGTAGATTGAATTACTTGGTCATACACATCGTTATCCGTTACATCTGCCGTACTAATACCACTGAATGTCCTCACATTTAATCCGGTATTTGAAGATCCCGATCCATTATAAGCTTTCGTTTTTTCAATCGGATGTACGTTATATTTATCACCTAAGTTAATTGTCCCGTTACAGTTCTCAATAATAACCCCTTCAACAATAGCTGGCATTTTATCACCTACTTTCATTTCGTTACTTTTATTTTATGAAAATCGCCTAAAAAAATAGCATGTTTCAATAAGAAAAAGCACTCAAATTGAGTGCTTTTTCTCTAAGCATGAATGGCAAGTTTGGAGACAGTTGACTTCTTCAAAATTTTATTAGGGGTAATATTTTGAAAAAGAAAGCCTTTCATATGTAGCTTAACACCGCTGGAATATATAGTAAATTGATAATCTTTATACGGAAGATTGCTAATCTTTAGTATAGATAGTTTGCACTACGTTAATAGTGGAAATTATCTATACTAAGAAACAAAAAGACGCCTTTCAAGAAGACGTCCTTTCCCCTGTTTATATATACCCCATCCCGCTCTTTGTAAACACACACTAGAAAACAGAATCATGAATTGTTGCAAGATTGTTAGGTACAAAAAGAGTAGAGGTAAATATTAATATAAAATTCTGCTTTATAGCGTGTATCCACAACTTATATTTTAATCCTCTTCCCTTGAAAATAAACATAATATGCATAATTACATACCAAAAAGAAAAAAGACACTCTCAGAGTGCCTCTTCAACCATTTTACTTTTAATATATCGCTTTGAATATATTTTACCATATTTAACTATATCGGTTGTTGAGAAAATTCAAAATCGTTATTTTTTTATCAACATCTTCAAAATCATGTAATATTAAGGATGCAATAAAACATTATAAAAATTGAGGTGTATTATATTTATGTATTTTGGAATTATTCCTCTTATATTGTTTATTATTTTTCTTATCTCTTACTTAAAAGATCCACGAAAAATAATAAATGGCTTTTTATTTAATGCCTTTTTCTGTTCATTTCTATTCTTTTGTGCTATAGCCTCATATGCGTCTGGTAATAACAATTTACATTTTATCGTTCTTATTCCTATACTAGCGCTAATTGTAATGATACCTTTTGCTATAGTCGCTTTAATGTTTGGACTATTTCTTAATGCAAAAATTTTAATGCAGAGAGAAGGACGACGCTTCACAAATTCTTTAACTTTAATCGCAGCTTTAGGTATTTTATTCTTTATAATGCTCTCTATCATAAATCCAGCAAATTTATTCTCTGCACATTTTCAATTTATTTTTGCTGCGATTTCTCTTATAACTATGTATTTCTTTATACATTTATCTAACTTCTTAAGCGCTTATTTTCTATACCAATTCAATAGACCGAGACGTAATCAAGATTTCATCATCGTTCTTGGTAGCGGCTTAATTAATGACAAAGTGCCACCTTTACTTGCAAGTCGTATTAATAAAGCTATCGACTTTTATTGGAAGCAAGCAGCTGTGAATACACCACCAACAATTATTTTCTCTGGTGGACAAGGTCCAGATGAAGGGCTTCCTGAAGCAGAAGCGATGCAAAATTATGCGGTTGAAAAAGGAATTCCTCTTGAACATACAGTGCAAGAAAATCGCTCTGTAAACACATATCAAAATATGTCGTTCTCTAAAGAAATTATGGATTCTTTAAAACCTGAAGTTAAGTATAGAAGTATTTTTACAACGAATAATTTCCATCTTTTCCGCGCCGGTATATATGCAAGACAAGCCGGTCTTAATAGCCAAGGAATCGGCTCAAAAACAGCATTTTATTACTGGCCTAACGCAATGATTCGTGAATACGTTGCGATTGTCGTAATGGGACGTAAACGCCATATGAAAATATGTGGAACTATTTTAGGTTTCGCTTTATTCCTAACGGTCGTTAGTCTTATACTTTCTTAACAAAATCCCATCCTTTAAAAGGATGGGATTTCTTATACGAATTTCAAAAATATTTTAATGGTAATATGGTGATAATATTCCCTGCATGCATCCATTAAAGGAGAATTTTTTCAAATAAAATGTTAGAATGAAATTTAGATGTGAATTATGTAACAAATACGAAACTAGTTTGAAACGAGGAAATTATATGGAGAGAATTATGAAAAACAAGCCCAATAAGCTGAAAATCGCTTCAAAAGCTTTGATGATTATTATTGGGGCATTTATCACAGCATACGGATTAGAAGCCGTATTAATTCCAAACAACGTATCAGACGGTGGTGTAACTGGTTTAAGTATCGTTAGTTCAAGATTATTCGGGTTACCATTAGGACTTCTAATCGCAGTCGTTAACATCCCTTTCGTTTGGTTAGGATATAAACAAATCGGTAAAAGCTTTGCAATTTATTCTATTATCGGGATTGCTTCGCTAGCAGTAGGTACCGTTCTCATGCACGGAGTACCAACAATTATTGAGGGCGATACACTTTTAATTACTGTTGTTGGTGGTATTATTATCGGTTTTGGTATGGGACTAGCATTACGTAATGGCGGGGCATTAGATGGAATCGATATGCTAGCCGTATTACTTTCTAGAAAGTTACCATTTGGAACAAGTGATCTTATCTTATTCTTAAATATGTTTGTCTTTATTTTTGTCTCAACAGTATTTGGTCTTCAAGGAGCTATCCTTTCAGCGATTGCTTACTTTATCGCATCTAAAGTGATTCATATCGTTGAGGTTGGTTTAAGTGGTTCTAAAACGTTTAAAATCATTACAAAAGAACCTGAATTAATAGTAGAAACAATTCGTGATCGTTTAGGTCGAAGTGCAACATACAATGAAGTTTATGGTGGGTATTCAAGAGAGAAATTTAAAGAAATCTCTTGTGTAATTAACCGTTTAGAAGAAAGTAAAATGAAAGAACTTATTCATGAAATTGATCCAAATGCCTTTATTACAGTGTATGACGTAGCAGAAGTAAAAGGCGGTAATTTCAAGAAGCATGATATTCATTAATCGTTATGAAAAACGAGGCTGTGCCAACATTTGGGCACAGCCTCTTCTTATTATTAAGTTGCTACCGTTGTCAGTTTTTGGCGGTAAATCGATATATTTCAAAAATCGCTGATATATTTAGAGTTGCGGTCGATATATTCTAATATTCGCTGATACGTTTGAAGTTGCGGTCGATATATTCCAAAAATCGCTGATATAATTTTACTCACCCCATCTTCCTCCGCTTTTAATCCATGCTACGTATTTTTGAAAGGCAGTCACTTCATCTTGAAAGCGAAGCGGAATATATAGAAATAGAGTACATGCACATAGTATCCATAGAATACCTACTACAAAGTGAAATTTCATCGTTGTACTAATAAACAAACCGAGGAATAAGACGAGGAACATAATCAAACTAAATCTTTTATACATAGTCATACTAATCCCTCCTTATGGATTAAGTGTACCAGTTATAAGGAATTAATCACCATAAAAAAAAGACCGAAAAGCAAATTCCACTTCTCGGTCTCTCTACTATCTTCTTTTCGAAATTTTCCCTGAACCGCCAACCCTCGTTTTCGGGGGAGACGTATTCTTTGGCGGAGTTTTAATGGATGATTTCGGCTTCACATCAGATCCGCTCGATCCATCTGGCGTTTTCGTAATTTTCCCTTTGCTTCCGGTAGAAGGTGGAGGCGTCGTATTACTTCCTTTTTCAGTAATACTTCCCTTATCACCTACTGATGATTTCGGATCTACATTATCTCCTCGCTTAATGATAGATCCTTTCCCTTCCTTCGTAATTGGAGGCGGGGTTTTCTTTTCTTCTTTCGTAGGTGGTCTTTCCGGGATAACCGGTTTATGATTTTGTCTATCGTTATATCCGCGATAATCACCGTATGATGATTTCCGTGAACCGAATATATCGTTTAATATACTCCCCATAATATATCCTTGTAAGAAGGATGGTTGGTAATTTTGACGAACAAATTCTTCATTACTTATTTCAATTAGCGTATCAGATGGTTTCTCTTTATCCTTTTGAAGATTATACATTTTATCAGAATAAACGAGGAACATTTGATTTTCGTCTTCTTTAGATGCTTGCTTCGGTTTCCTTTCGGCTATAAGTTCCTTTGCGACTTCAGGAACTGACCGATTGGCGGCCCTATACACGTAAGATTCTTGTTTACCTTCTTTTGCGACAGACTCAAGCGGATAACGGTCTTGAATTGACTTCGCTTGACCACTTTGACAGCCTGATAAAGCATAACCAGCAATAACAAGTAATGTAACGATAGCAAGTATAGGGATTACGAACGATTTAATCATGGTAAACAATCGGTTTGACATGATTACGCCCCCCTTATGTTGCTCTTATAATTTGTACATCAGCAGGAATAATTGTTTCTCCCTCATACATCATTGTGCGACCATTTTGCCATTCAATACGTAATAATTTTCGGTTATCAGATTGGAATTCCCATACGTGCTGTTCTTCTGAAGCAGCGAATGGTGTTTTCCCCATGACAACAACACGTCCGTTATATTGCTCTTCCATATGGTACTCTGTATCATCCATTTCAATTGTCGTCGGAATTTCATCAATTGAATCTAAACGACCATCAATCGGTGTATATAATTTGTAATACGTATTTTCACGGTCTTCAATTTTTAAATAGCGAATATCTTTCCCGTCCTGCAGGGTTAAAACAATCTCCTTACGAGAATGCATACTCGTTTTCCCAGTTAATTCGTACATTACTAACGAAACTTCGATCATGTCGCCAGGAGCTAACGTTAAAAGACTCTTTTCTGGTTTCGGCGGTTCCGGGCTTTTCATTATATTTTTAATACGTTTAAATAAGCTCACAATCTACCCCTCCTTCTCTCTTTATAAACAAGCACCTAAAATAAGTGCACCAACAATATGTAATGAACCAGCTAACATCGCATGTGCTACGCTGCCTTCTTTCGTTCCTTCTTCTAAATCAAGACCTGCCATTTTTCTTAAAACAAATTCAATAAACATTTCTACAACTAATAAAATAACGAAAGAAACTGCTGAAGCAAGAAGTGCCTGCCATAAATCATTCGCTTTCGTAATCGATTGGGATAAAATATAACCTTGCGCAAATAATTTCATAACGAAACGAGTTGTTACAGCTGTATTCCCGTTTTTTATTTCTTTTAAATCATTGTATTTTGTAAAAATCGAATCAACCCACATAATTGCAAATAAAAGTACCGCACTTGCTCCAGTCCATACAAGCATGGCTAAAACATTCGTCCACGTCATTGCAAAACCTCCTCTAAAAGGTAATAGAAAACCGACATGAATTCTCTTCAGACATGTCGGCTTCTTTGTCTATTCTATATTATTTCTCATACTGCTTCATAATACGAGCTAATTCATCGTCAACAGCAGAATTTTTGTTTAAGCTTGCGAATTCATCGTCTAATGACTTTTCTTTCTTGTAAATTTCACCGCTTGCTTCTGCTTCAGCCTCTAATTGAAGAGCTTTCTCTTCCATACGGCTTAAACCAGCTTTTGCTGTATTTGAGTCAAATCCAGACATCGCCTGATTAATATTCTTTTGTGCTTTCGCTGCATTTACACGCGCTACAAGTGTTTCACGTTTGTTTTTCAGCTCTGTTAATTGCTTACGCATTTCTTCTAACTTCGCACGAAGGTTATCAGCAGCAGCTTTATTTTGTTCATAGCTCGCTTTATATTCATTCATCTTTTGCTCTGCATTTTGTTTTTCTTCAAGAGCACGACGTGCAAGATCAAGATTGCTTGCTTGAACAGCCATATGTGCTTGCTCTTCACGTTTTTTCACAAGTGCTTCTTGCTCTTCAAATAACAACTTGAACTTTTTCTCAAGTGCGATTTGAGCAGCTACACTTTTCTCAGCTTCTTGTACATCTGCTTGCATATCACGTAAATATTGATCCGTCATCTTAACTGGATCTTCAGCTTTTTCAATTAATGAATACACATTCGACATTGTTAAATCTCTTAATCGTTTAAATACAGACATCCAAATTCCTCCTATGATATACCTCATATTTCAAATTCACTACTTGGAAATTTTAAAATCTCCCTTTACAGTAAGAATATTCATTTTTATAACCTATGTGTTTATTATAACAAAACTAAGATGTCCTTACATGTTATTTCCAAAATACATCCAATATAATATGACATTCTAGATAGAATATTGTATTCCTACTATATCCTTATTATTTCTGCCTCCAAAATTAACTCATTTTTACGTACTTTCACTAAATTACATAATTGTAATGTTACTGTAAGCTAACTCGATAGTTGCATCTCCACATTTCTTATACACTAATACCAGAAGCAACAGAATAACAAAAAAGCTTCTCATACTGTAATGACTAATACAGAAACTGTATTTACTATAAAACATATAAAAGGAGAAATCATCATGAAAAAATTAGTAGGAATCGGGTTAGCAGCAGCAATTTCATTCGGAGCATTATCAGGTTGTTCTTTATTAGGAGAAAAAGCGAACGGCTTTGTATTATACGGAACAGAAGAGCAAGTCACGCAAATTGCAGATAAAAATAAAAAAGAAGTAAAAGAAAAAGATGTATACAAAATGAAGCTTACAACGCTAGAAGATAAAAAGGTTCTTGTAATGGATAAGAAAACTGGTGAAGAACTTGTTAAGAAAGAATTACTACAAAAAGTTGATGAAAAAGACGACACGAAACCACTTGATAAATTACCAGCTGTAACAACAGAGCAAGGCGTGTTATTCGCAAAAAATAAAGTAGAAAATGCTACAATTGATGGCGCGAAATTAAAATATGAAGGTAATACAATTATTGGTAGTGGCCGTGCATATGCAGATATGTTCGCGATTGTTGATGATGCAACTTACGGCAATGTAAAAGGTGAAGAAAAATCTGTGGGTGTATTAAAATTTGATAAAGACCCTAGTAAAGAATTCCCTGGAAAAAATGGTGTAGAAGGAGCACAACTTGTAAAAATTAAGAAATAATAAAAAAGCTTTGCGAAATTCGCAAAGCTTTTTTCTATTTATGAGCAATTTGCTCCATATCCGGACTACAAGTTTGTGACTGACATGACTTACTTAAAGAGCATGCTGCGCATTTGCCTTTTTTACTTCTCTTTACAAAATTAACTAACGTATATGCTGCATAACCAAAAATGATAGCTCCAATTATAATATTGACCATCACCGCGATACATCTCCTTCTAGAATCCGAGTAAGGACCCAACTTGGTATATAATAAGCGTTAATACATAAGCAACAACGAGCGGATAAATGACAGAGAAAACTGTCCATTTCATCGATCCTGTTTCACGTTTAATAACAGCTACTGTCGCTAAGCACGGAACATATAATAAAATAAAGAACATAAATGCATAGGCTGATAACGCCGTATAATGCGCTCCCATTACATTTCCTAACACATCTTCTTTAACCGCATAAATAATTGCCATTGTAGAAACGACAACCTCTTTCGCTAAAAATCCTGTTAAAAGGGATGCCGCAGCTTGCCACGTTCCAAAACCGAGCGGTGCAAAAAGTGGTGCGATAAATCCACCAATCATCGCTAAGAAACTGTCTCCCATATCAACACCAAATCCTGATGGACCTGCATAGTTTAATAACCAAATAACAACCGAACCACCGAAGATGAATGTACCTGCTTTACGAACAAATCCTTTACCTTTCTCCCACGTGCTGAGCCATAACGTTTTCGCTTGCGGCACACGGTAAGGAGGTAATTCAATTACGAAAATAGATTTTTCCGCTTTTAAAATAGTAAGAGACATAATTTTTGTAACAAGTAACGCAAGAACAATACCTGCAATGTATAAAGAGAACACAACAGTCGCCTGACTATGAGGGAAGAACACTCCCGCAAATAATGCATATACAGGTAAACGTGCTGAACAAGACATAAATGGAGTTACTAAAACTGTAAGTAAACGTTCTTTTTCCTGTTCAATCGTTCTCGCTGCCATAATCCCCGGAACGTTACATCCAAAACCGATAATCATCGGAATGAACGCTTTTCCGTTTAAACCGAAAAATTCCATAATTCTATCCATAACAACTGCAATTCGTGCCATATATCCCGAGTCTTCTAATAGCGAGATGAAAAAGAATAGTGCAAAGATTTGTGGAACGAATACTAATACCGCACCAACGCCCGCAATAATACCTTCTGTAACGAGTGCTTGAATAAAGTCAGAAGCTCCAACACTTGTGAGCCCAGCTGTAACCCAATCAGTAAGTTGTCCGCCAAAAAATCCATCAAGCATATCAGATAAAGGCGTACCAATCCACGTAAACGTAACCTGAAAAATAAAAAACATAACTGCTAAAAAGATTGGAAGTCCTAAAATTTTATGTGTAATTAACTGATCGATTTTTTCCGAAAAAGGAATTTCCCCTTCTTTCTCATGCTGAATGACATTTGTTTTTAACTTTTCAATATACGCTTCACGAGTTTTGTAAATGTGCTCTTCTAACGTACAATCAAGTTTTCCTTCTAAACGAGATCGAATGGCTACAAGTTCCTTATAAATTGGTAATGCTTTCATTTCTTTTTCTACTACTTCGTTATTGCTTAAAAATTGAAGGGCTAACCATCTTGGATGCTCATAATTCGCTGTCTCTAAAAGAGCAATTACCTCTCCGATTCCTTCATCCATTTGTACACCATATGAAATAACGAATGGCTTTTTCTCTTTTTGTTTCTCTTCATGAAGAGTAGCAAGTAATTCTTCACAGCCTTTTCCGCTTCTTGCAACGACAGGAACGACTGTTACACCTAATATTTCTGATAATCGTTTTACATTAATAACAATTCCTCTTTGCTTTGCCACATCAATCATATTTAAACCAATTGAAACTGGCTTACCAAATTCAAGTAATTGTAATGTTAAATGCATATTTCGCTCAAATTGCGAAGAATCCACTATATTTAACATATGATGAAATTCGTCTGTTAGTAGAAAGTTTGTAACGACACCTTCATCACGTGAAACTGGATTTAAATCATAAACGCCTGGTAAATCAATTAGTGTTCCTTGCTTATCTTTTAATTTACCAACCTTCTTTTCTACTGTTACACCGCTCCAATTTCCTACATATTCATAAGAACCAGTGAGTGCATTAAATAATGATGTTTTCCCTGTATTCGGATTCCCTAGCAAAGCTACCTTATTCACGCTAATTCCACCTTTATCATTTTCGCGTCACAATGACGAATACTAATTAACTGTCCACGACACTCCAATGTACAAGGACCTTTAAACATCGCCTTCTGTTTCAGGCGAAGTTCGCTTCCTTCCGCGAGGCCGAAAGCAGCCAGTCTACGCTTTAATAACTGATCTAACGATTGAATACTTTTTACTAATACTTTCTCACCAATTTTAATATCTACTAAGCTCATAACCTTCCCCCTCAGAAGAGAATGATAATTATTTTCAAAAAAATTATATCATACTCTATTTCACTTGGACTATACCTTTTCACTTCATATTTATTAACATTTCAATACAATTCTATTTCAATAATTGTCATAAGGTATTCGTTTGCCATTCTCATCCATTTCGCTTACAATAAACAATAACAAATAAAGAATCTCGTTATCGCAGGGGGAGCCTTACCGCTGAGAGGGAACATTTCGTTCCGACCCTTTGAACCTGTTAGTTAATGCTAACGCAGGGATTGTGCAAACGTCCGAAATACATACCTCTTTTTATTTACGTATTTCGTATCCTCCTATGATATCTATTCTTTTTTGTGCAACTTGGATTTAGGGGGAAACAACATGCGTAACACCAATTTACAAGCGATGATCGAATCTGCTATTCTTGCAGCCTTCGCCTTGATTATCGACATTTTACCATTATCACTTAAACTTCCAACAGGCGGTTCCATCTCATTTGCTATGATTCCTATTTTTATTATTGCATACCGCTGGGGCTTCAAAATGGCTTTCTTAGGAGGCTTAATTTGGGGACTATTACAAATCGTAGTAGGTGATGCCTACATTCTAACACCTGTTCAAGCATTCATTGAGTACTTCATTGCATTTTCCTTTATCGGCTTTGCTGGTTTATTCTATCGTCCAATTCAAAAAGCACTTGCCTCAGACAACAATAATGCAGAGCATTCAAGTTTTGGTAGTCGCAAAGATAAACCAAAACAAAACAAAGGAAAAAAAGCACTCGTTTACATTATCATTGCCACATTTGTCGGTAGCTTTGCACGCTATTTCTGTCACTTTATTGCTGGTATTATTTTCTTTGGTCAATATGCACCTAAAGGACAATCAGCTGCCTTATATTCCTTAATTGTAAACGGTAGTACTATGATCGGTTCTTTCATATTATGTACTGTATTACTAATTCTTTTATTTACAACTTCACCACGCTTATTCAAAAGCACCGGTGCTTATCAAATGAATACACAAAAAAAGGGCGCTTAATTAGCGCTCTTTTTTTCATATCGTAATATCAATAATAAATACAATAAATGCACAAAAGAAAATAAATACCATCACACCTAGTAAATTGCTATTCATGGCTAATCTACTCCTTACATAACCTCTTTTTCTAACCAGATTATATCTCTTAAAAATAAAGATTAGGTAAAGATAATATGAAAATAACTTAAAAAAAAGCGTAGCATGTATGATCTACGCTTTTTTCGGTAAGTAGAAGTAAAATAACACCCCATCTTTTGTATTCTTTACCCCATATTCAGCATTGTGCAATTCTAAAATATTCTTTGAAATGGCAAGCCCAAGCCCCGTTCCACCTTGTGAACGATGACGCGCTGCATCCACGCGATAAAAACGATCCCAAATTTTATCTAATTGCTCTTCTTCAATGTGAGTACCTTTATTTTCAATACACACTTTTATACGATCCTTCTCATCTACTGTAGAAATAATGATATCCTCTTTATTTGGTGTATAACGTATGGCATTCGTAATGAAGTTCACGATAACTTGTTCAATCCGACTTTGGTTTGCAATCACTTCAAATGAACGTATATTTTTATGAACACGAAGTTCTTTTTTCTCTATCTCCACAGAAAGGTATTCGCATATATCTTCAATTGCTGTATCAATATAAAATGAATCTTTTTTCATTTTATATGTACCAGATTCAAATTTAGCTAATTCAAGCATATCCAAAATTAGTATATCCATCTTGTCTACTTCTTTTTCCATCGCCTGAAAATAGTAGTCTTTCTTATGTTCAGCTACCCCATCTTTTAAAATAGAAATACAGCTTTTCATAATACTTAACGGTGTTTTTAATTCATGTGAAACACCAGAAATGAATTCTTTCCGCGTCTTTTCTAACTTTCTTTCCTTTTCAATATCTTGTTCTAGCTGTCCAATATGCGAATGGAGTTTATTCGATAGTGTATTAATATTTTGCGATAAATCACCGATTTCATCTTTTGAAGTAATCGGGATTTTTTCTGTAAAGTCTAAATGTGCTATTTTCTTCGTTGTATCATTTATTTTTAGTAACGGTTTTGCAATTTGTTTTGAGTAATAAAACGAAGCTAGAAAAATTAGAACGACTACAAATGCAACAATATAGATGTAATAATCTTGCACCATTTGTACAGCCTCATCGACAGGTTGCAAAGAAGCCATCGCATATATATATGTTACCGATCCGTCTTTTTCTTTTTTTGGTTTAATTAATAATTTATATTTTATATCATTTTTTTTATGGTCCCTTATTTGTGTTGAATACTGTATATGATTACTCTCTTTTAATAATAAATCAGCTTGAAATTCCTTTATGCTATCTAAGAATAAACTATTTTTATAAATTGGATTCACAGGACCTTTTACATCAGGTAACTGTACTTTTGTAACACGTCCTCCTATGTAAACGCCTAATTCCTGAGCACCTTCTTCCTGAACAGCTGGTTTCTTTTCCTTAACAAGTTGCTCTTGAGCTGCTCTCTTTTTCTCCTCATCTAATTTCATTTTCTCCTGAAACTCTTTTTCTAACGGTTTATTAGATCCATTTAAATTTTGCTTACTTAACGCGAAAGAGAATGGAATGAAGCTATCTTCTTGTTTCACTCCAGAAAAATAAATTTCTTGTCCTAAAAACTGATCTGACGATTTATTATCAATCTCCTCTATATTGACGAGATTGTATAAGGGAATCTTGAATATTTGTTGTCCAAAGCTCTTTTGTTGCCTACGGTCTATCGTTACCTCAAAATAAAAATCATCCGCATGTTTTAAATTCCCATTCTGATCTAATGTCGTAATCCACGTATTATTTTCTCTTAAAAAATCTTGCTCCAGTTTCTGAATTCCTTCTGCATTTCCTGCATAATTTAAATAATTCTTTTCAAAGGAATTTAAATTCACTTTAATATCTTCTACTTTTCGATTCGCATAATATTGTTTGAAAAATATCGTTTGTCCAATAAAAATCGTCGCTAAAATTAACATACATAATGCTGTTGTGAGAGTAAATAATTTTAGTACAATCCCTTTTCTCATACATTCCCCTCAAACTTATATCCAGTTCGCACTACAGTTGTAATGTACTTTGCTTTCTCTCCTAATTTATTTCGCAAATTACGAATATGGCTATTAACCGTTCGATCATCACCAGCAAATTCGTATCCCCAAATTCTTGAAATTAACTGTTCCCTTGTTAGTACAATTCCTTGGTTTTTCATGAAATACACCAATATTTCAAACTCCGTATGCGTTAAACTAACATCTACCTCATCAACAGTAACAGTACGTGATGGAAAATGAACGTGGATACCATGAATTGATAACGTATCATCTTCATTCTCTAAAGGTTTCTTCGATGCTTTTCTACTTTCTAATAATCGTTTCGCCCTTGCTAATAAAATTGGCGGACTATACGGCTTCGTCACATAGTCATCTGCCCCAAGTTCAAAGCCAAGTAACGTATCATCTTCATCTACACGCGCCGTCAACATAATAATAGGAACCTCGGACGTCTTACGGATTCTTCGGCAAACAGACCATCCATCGAGTTCTGGCAACATAATATCTAGAATAACTAAATCAACCTCTTCTTCTTCAAATACAACTAAGGCTTCTTTCCCATCTCTTGCTTCAAACACTATATATTGTTCACTCAAAAAATAATCTTTTAATATTTCACGCAAAATATCTTCATCTTCAACAATTAAAATGTTTTTTGACATAACTTATGTATCCCCCTCCCGCTTTCAAAAACTACAATTTCACTTTGAATAACTACCAGTTAACTTCGCTTCAATAATATATCGATCCGGTGCATCCCCTATATAATCAAATGGATAGCAAGTCGTCAGTGTTAATATTGGTTCTTCTTTTTTTATAATAACAGTACGATCATCCGCATGGGTAATCCATGTCTTTTGAACTTCATATGTGTAAGTTTTATTATCATACTCTAAAATAAGAGTATCCTTTTCTTTTAACTCTCCTAAATCTGTAAACACAGTATCTCGATGTCCACTCAGTACAGTATGACCTCCTCCAGAGGGTGTTGTCGTTAAATCACTAACAAACATACCGACTCCTTTTTTCAATGTTGCATCATTTGCTCCCCAATATATAGAAAACTTCTTCTTTATTTTCGGTATATTTAACATCGCTACCTTTTCTCCTTCTTTATGCTGTATTTGAGAAGAAGGTACTTGCGCATTTACTGGTACCTCACTAGAAGGCTGCTTATATGTTTGCTGCTCAAAATTTTCAATTTCTTCTGTCGTTAAATCTTGTGCAGAACTTTTTCCTTTATACCATTCAAAAGCGTAATAGGCTCCCATTAATAGGCCTACTATCATTAACGTAAATCCAATACGATTTAGAACTGTCACTGTGAATCCCTCCATGCAAAAAATGGTAGGAGTAACCTACCATTTTTAATATATGAAATTATCCCATTCTTTATAGGCTAATATTTTATTTACGCTTTAACCTTATTGCGACGATTCAATCCAAATAATGTCCCTATCGCTACAAGACATGCGCTTAATGCCATCATTGCTACATTATTTGATGCTGTGTTTGGTAATTTTTCACCTTTTACAGCTGGTTTCGCTACTTCTTTTTTCGCTGCATCATTCTTTTGCCCGGCCTGAATTGCTGCTTCTTTTTTTGCAAGAGCTTCCTTTTCTTGCACTTGTGGTGTTACTTCTTTTTTCGCTGTATCATTCGTTTGCCCAGCTTTTATTGCTTCCTCTTTTTTAGCCATATCACTTTTTTCTTGTACTTGTGCTGCTTGCTTTTTCTCTGCATCATTTTTTTGCTGTGCCTTAATTGCTTCTTCCTTTTTAGCTACATCTGACTGCACTTGCGCTGCTTCTTCCTTTGTCAGTGTCCCAGTTGAAGCACTCGCTACTGAAGAATATCCTACTGTTAAAAGTGCCATTGCACAAATCGGTAATAGTTTTTTTTTCATTTTATCTCTCCTCTTATACGTTTTACATCACTTCGCATCGGATGTATCACTAGAATAAACAAGAGATATAAATATAAGATGCAGATGAAATAGATTTCATTTAAAGATTTCATTGTAGAAAAATAAAAAACATCGCAATATATACGATGTTTTTTGGGTGCGTGTCTCAATATTTACATGTTACTTTCGCGTGTTTCAGAAGTAGAGCGGGCCGGAGCGATAACTAATTGTCTCAGCTCAGTTTTCTTGAAGTGATTTTTGACGTTACACTTACGACGTTGAACAACCCATGCTTTAATAGGATTTGTTAAAATAACTCTTTGCTCTTCGTTAGGGGCCTCTTCTTCCAATCTACAACTTTCGCTCCATTTACGCCATTTCATTGTAAATTTAGAAGAAGAATGATCGTCTTCTCGATCAAACAAGTGCAAAAAATCCATTTCTCCAGCTAGCATTACTGTGTTACTAGTCGCTAAAAAAGAAAAGGTTGTCCAACGTTTCTCCATGCCCTCATACTCCTTCTTCACATATAGAGTGCCTAAAACTTAATTCACCTAAAATATGCTTGCCCTTTACCTTACACTTATAGTTTATCCAAAACACTACTATGCAACTATCGATTTGTCTTACAAATCACCTTACATTTTTGTAAGAAACGAAAAAACCTTCACTCTATATACGTGAAGGTTTCTCATTTCTTATCTATATGATCTTTCATATCATCAAGTCCAGCTTCTTGCAGCTGCGACATCATACCGTGGGAAATTGCGCCTAATACTAAAGTCATTCCAATTAGTGAAATGCGAATTGCAGGTACATCAATTATGTAAGCCAACATGCCAAGAACAATTGTTAAAAGCAATGCTTTTATAAATGTTACACTTGTATACTGTTTTTTCCTCATCATAATCACCCTTTATGAAAGCGTTTTCTTAATATAATCAGTATATCATATCATCTGATTATTTTGTGGGGGTTTCTGTAAAAACCTTATATCTTCTTTGACTTTTTTCTTTCTATCCTTTACAGTCGAAATGTTCACAAGTTTTACACTGTAGGAGGATTCAAATGAAAATTGAAATAAAAGACACTTTAATTTCTGAAGAACAATTACAAGAAAAAGTAAAAGAACTAGCTCTTCAAATCGAACGTGATTTTGAAGGAGAAGAAATCGTTGTAATCGCTGTATTAAAAGGATCATTCGTATTCGCTGCTGATTTAATTCGTCACATTAAAAACGAAGTAACAATCGACTTTATCTCTGCATCTAGCTACGGAAATCAAACAGAAACAACTGGAAAAGTGAAACTATTAAAAGATATCGATGTAAACATTACTGGAAAAAACGTAATTGTCGTAGAAGACATTATCGATTCTGGTTTAACACTTCACTTCTTAAAAGATCACTTCTTCATGCATAAACCAAAAGCATTGAAATTCTGTACGTTACTTGATAAACCTGAACGCCGTAAAGTGGACTTAAAAGCTGAATATGTTGGCTTCCAAATTCCAGACGAATTTATCGTTGGCTACGGTATCGACTGTGCAGAAAAATATCGTAACTTACCATTTATCGCTTCAGTTGTAACGGAATAATATAACAAAATAAACTTCCATCAATTACTGATGGAAGTTTATTTTCTATCACAATTCGTAAAAGACAAAGGGAGAGAATAAAAATGCCAAAGACAAAATTTGAAAAGGTACTCCTCATCGTAAATCCAAAGGCAGGACAAGGTGATTTACATACTAACTTAGCGAAAATCGTACCACCACTTGCCGCAGCTTTTCCTGACTTACATATCCTTCATACGAAGCAACAAGGTGATGCAACAAAATATTGTCAGGAGTTTGCTAGTAAAGTAGATTTAATTATCGTCTTCGGTGGTGACGGAACTGTATTTGAATGCACAAATGGCTTAGCCCCTCTTGAAACTAGACCTACCCTTGCAATCATTCCAGGCGGAACTTGCAACGACTTCTCTCGCACACTTGGTGTTCCGCAAAATATTGCAGAAGCAGCAAAACTCATTACAAAAGGACATGTAAAACCAATTGATGTCGCAAAAGCAAACGGACAACATTTCTTAAACTTCTGGGGTATTGGACTCGTCTCTGAAGTATCAAACAATATTGATGCAGAAGAGAAAGCAAAGCTTGGTAAAATCGGTTACTACTTAAGCACCATTCGAACTGTAAAAAACGCTGAAACATTCCCAGTAAAAATAACTTACGACGGACAAGTATATGAAGACGAAGCTGTCCTTGTTATGGTTGGAAACGGTGAATATCTCGGGGGTATCCCATCCTTTATTCCGAACGTAAAATGTGATGACGGAACACTTGATATTTTCGTAGTCAAATCAACAGGCATTCAAGCGTTTAAAGATTATATCGGAAAGAAACTATTTGAAGACACAAACGAAAATGACATCTTCCACGTAAAAGCGAAATCCATTCATATTGAAACAGAAGAAGAAAAAGAAGTAGATACAGATGGAGAAAGTTCGCTCCATACACCATGCCATATTGAACTATTACAAGGACACTTTACGATGATTTATAATCCTGCGTTTGTATAATTACTATTTCAATATATTTTTAATAATTACTAACCTTCGCATTTTTTAAAAAAATACAGTATAATGAATAACTAAAAGGTTGTTAACAAAAATCGTTAACAACCTTTTTTGTTTTTTCTAAAAAACTTTTCAATTTAAAGGAGCGATCACATGTATTGGAGAAAAAATGATAAACCTGTAGAAGAACCAGAAGCAATTGCTGTGTGGGAATGCGAAGCAGACGACTGCCTTGGATGGATGCGTAAAAACTTTTCTTTAGAAGATAAGCCGCAATGCCCGTTGTGTAAAGGCGACATGAAAAGCAGCGAACGATTACTACAGAAGTTATAATACCTTTCCCTCTTTATCTTTTATATACTGAAAAGATAGAGGATTTTATTTCTCCTTATCTACAGTACAAGTTGCTTCCTAATTATAAATAATGAAAGAAGCAGCTATTACGTAGAATAGCTGCTTCTTTCAATCTATAACTTCTTCATCGCTATAAATTCCATATAATATTCCCCTAAATTTATTTCTATTCATCATCCCCCTTACTCACTACATACTACACTTCTTTCGGAAGAACAATTTTTTTATACAATTGAACTGTAATGAAATAATAAAACACATAAATGACTAAGAAAATAATAATCGGCAGCCAAATACGGAAATATGGATTATCTATTAAGAACGAGAACATGCTCATTCCGACTAATACGTGCATTATACCTACGATCGCTGGGAACAAGAAAACTAAAAGTAACTCTTTATAAATTGATTTCGTTAATAGCTCATAACGCACACCAATTTTACGAAGCATTTGATAGCGAATAATATCTTTTGAAGCACCAGAAAGAATTTTAAACATTAAACAGCTTGCCAGCATCGCTAAGAAAGCTATGCCTAAGAAAAATCCCATAAATACTGTTCCACTGTAAGTACTGTAATATCCTTCATACAGCATATATTTACTCAAAAGATGTACTTCTTTCATATCTTTATATTTAGCTAGCTCTAATTCATCGATTTTTTTCCATTCTTCTTTATACGTTATAAAATTGTCCGTTTTCCCCAGTATTATAATTTCTTCTTTACCTTGTATCCCGTCATATATCTTTTGATCTACAATTTGTATCTTTTGACTAGGATTCATATATGTCTTTTGAAGAGACCTTAAAACATTTCCCCACTCTTCTGGAATTACATTGGTATTATCCTCGTTTTTTTCTTGGCTATGACTTAAAACGGCTCCCACAATTAGCTCCCTCGAAACAGGAACGAATCGGCTACTATTCTCGTCTTTTCCAGTACGTGTTAGCGGACGATTTCTTTCTAAATCTTCTTTCAATTGATAAATAAACTGCTCATCTACTTTGTATCGATATTCATTCTTTTCTTTAAATGTAATGCTATCTAATATTTTCTTTTCTTCTGCTGTGGGATTTTTAATTTCGACATCATAGTATTCTGCACTCTCCACCATATTTGTGACATTATTTTTTAACGCCATACCACTGGAGATTGCACCCGCACCGAGAGCCACTAACATAGCAACTGTCGCTAATACTTTCGTTAAACTATTAATAGAAAAACTCAACTGTGCAAACGTAAACGCATTGATTCCTTTTTCACTACGATTTTTATTCGCTTTTAGTTTGTTAATAATAATGGGAAGGAATGATGCAAATAGCATGTAAGTTCCTAATGTTACTGTAATTGTAGCAATGATAAATCCTGATTCCTTTAACTCTTTCATATAAATCATCGAAGCATAACCAACTGCTAATAAAATAATTGATAAAAGTGCTACTATATTCGTTAGTTTTCCTTTAGTAGGCGTACGCTCTGTGTGACTATTGGAGTGAACGAGTTGTAATAACGAATTACGCGCTAGTTTCATACCATTCATAATTGCGGACAACATAAATAATGCAATGAAAAAGATGAAAGTAACAATGATTGATGGTACATAAAATGCATGATAACCACCACCAGTAAATTCTAGTTCCTTCATTAGCAAATGGCCAACACCTTGCGCCAAGATTATACCGACTATCACACCTACTATAAGAGATACTATTCCTAATACAATTGTTTCAATAAACATGAGCAATGTAATTTTATGCTTTTTTGCCCCTAATACCATATACATACCAAATTCTTTTTGCCGAAGTGATAATAAAAATGAATTGGCGTATAAAATATAAAATAATGTAATGAAGCCTAATAAAAATGATCCTGTTTGGAAGACTGAAAAAATTCCATCCATGGAATTCCCTTCGATAAATGTTTTATTTAACGCTAACGTTTGAAACATATAAAAAATTGAAATAGACATAATAAGCCCAACTAATAAGACCATATAGTCTTTTCGTTTACTTTTTAGTCCCGACATGGAAAGTTTGAATAACATGTTGAACCTTCTTTCTTATGCTTTTTGTGTGCCTAAATCTGCAAGCACATCTAAAATTTCTTTATAAAACTCTTCACGAGTACCTCTGCGATGAATTTCTTTATACAATTCTCCATCTTGGATGAATAAAATACGTCGGCAATAACTTGCGCTTAATGGATCGTGTGTAACCATCATAATTGAAACATCCTGTTCTTCATTTAAGTTGGTCATCGCCTCTAATAAACTTTTCGCATTTTTAGAATCAAGCGCTCCTGTTGGCTCATCTCCTAAAATTATTGCTGGCTCATGTACAAGTGCACGAGCCGCCGCCGAACGTTGTTTTTGTCCACCAGATACTTCGGACGGATATTTTTGAAGAATCTCTGAAATTCCTAACATCTCTGCTACCTTTTTCACCTTTAATCCAATTCTTTTCGAATGAACACCTTGCAGAGAAAGCGGTAATGCAATGTTTTCATAGATTGATAAATTTTCAAGTAAGTTAAAATCTTGAAAGATAAACCCTAGTTTCTCTGAGCGAAAATCAGATAATTCCCCTTGCTTCATTTTCGTAATATCTGTTCCAGCAATTTCAACAATTCCACCTGTCGCTTTATCTAATGTAGAAATTACATTCAATAATGTTGTTTTTCCTGAACCAGATGGTCCCATAATCCCAACGAATTCACCCTCTTGAATCGAGAACGATACATTCTTTAGTGCATGCGATTGGCTCTCACCTTTTTTACCGTATACCTTTTGTACATTCTTTACCTCTACAACTGATGCTTTCATTTATATCCTCCTACATTTCTTTTTCCTATTTTTATTTTCCTTACATATTTTCCGAGCATTTCTTAACCCATTTCTAAGTATAGATAGCATTTCTTAATAAATAGCAGCGGATATTCTTAACATTTCTTTAAGAATATGAAAAAGTCCCAAAGCTAGTAGCTTGGGACTTTTGATTTCTATATTCTATTTTTGAGTAAGAAATAAAGACTTTATTTCTCCTCTTAATCTTACTCTACCTAAAAAAAAAATGATATTCATCTATACTTTGCTAACCTTTAGGTTCTACTAAAATGACATCTTCTAAATCATATAAATTCGCCTTTGGTTTTGCATAAATAATATGTGCAAGACCATATTTATCCGGCTCTTGATCTATTACCTCTGCTACTTCAAGACCAGGTGGTATTTTCTGGCTCAATTCAGAGGTAATAATGCTATCACCTATTTTTATTTCTTTCGCTTTATCTGATGGAATATTATCAATTCGAAGAGCCTGTTTTTCCTTATCATACCCTGTGACAAATCCTAAAATGGATGAGTTATTTTGGAAGGTGATTGCTAAACGATTTGTTCGTTCATCTTTCGTAATTAATTTCACAATAGATGTAAATTGATCTACACTCTCTACCTTTCCAATAAGACCACTCACCGTCATAACAGCCATATCAACCTTTACACCATGTTGTACCCCTCTATCAAGAGCGATTTTTCCATACCAATCTTCTGCTACACGCCTTACTACTGTAGCTTGAATTAAATTATATTTTCCTTGTTCCTTTAATTCTCTCGTTTTGTTGATAAGCTTAGTAAGGTTTTCTTTCTCCTCACTTAACATTTGCACTTTACTCTTTAACGATTCTTGGTTCTCGATTTTTTCTTGCAATAATTGATTCTCTTTATATACTTTATAAATGTCTTCTATATTGTTAACAATATTTTGTACATGCCTATTATTCGTACATACATACATCATCAATAAAACAAAAAGAATAATTGAAAGAAATAATAATATTTTCCTCTTAGAAACCTGCATAATCATCCTGTTACTCCTTACCATTTTTTATCTACACAATATAGAATACTAGTAGTTGTATACAGAAGAAATGCAGTTTAGATAAAGTTCAGATAATCTTTATCTTCTTTATAAAAATTTTAGAAATTATCATATACTACCATTACATTTGAAGCTTGATCGTTACTTTATCTATTGAATACAACTTATCATTTCTATAACTAGACATGCTTTATTGTTACTTTTTCTTTTGCTTTAGTGGGCATTTCGTCACCTTGTATTTCTTCCCATTTCATACCATACGTCCCTTTAGACTTAATCTTTAAATATGCTCCTATTCGTAAATGTTTTGAAGAAGTCATCATAATTTTTTGTTCTTTCCCAGATTCATCATATCCTTTAAATTTATAGTTCCATCTACCAAAACCATTACTTTTGGCTTCATATTCCCCATCATTGTCGACAACAGCATAATAAATATCTTCTTTAATAAACGGATTGAGTTGATCTACAATCGGTCCACCTTTCACTACAAGTAATGTAACTCCAACTATAATCAATATCATAAACGCACTTAATTTTTTCATATAACTTTCGATTCTCCACTTCTCTGTTTTATTAGTCAATGTCCCCCTGAATGATGGAATAAGACTCCCTCTAAATCAATAGCAACACTATCACTCATTCTTCCCTAATTAGAAGGTAACCGATATTTCTAATTAAGTTGGCAATAAGATAATAAATTGAATAACCCCATTTTCATATTCCGCTCGAATTTCTCCTTTGTGCAATTCAACAATGCTTTTTGCAATTGCAAGCCCCAAGCCTGAACCTTCTACAGCTCTACTTCTAGATTGATCTTTTTTATAAAAACGCTCAAATAAGTTCTCTAACTCTTTTTTTGTAAATTCTTCACTATGATTTGCTATTGAGACTTTAATATGACGTTCTTCCCTTTGAATAGAAACTTTAATTTCTCTCTTTTCTATACTATATTTGATTGCATTTATTAAGAGATTTTCAAATACACGCACCATTTTTTCCGAGTCCACAAGAGCGTATATACGCTCTTCCTGGAATTCTTTCACAAAAGAAAGATTATGTTCCTCCGCTTGTGGTACTAGCTCTTCTATTAATTGATCAAGTAGTTCATTCATGCACACTTCTTGCAGATTTAATGCCATATTTTCATCTGTTAGTTTTGTATACTCAAACAAATTCTCTATTAACATCTTCAACTGCTCTGATTTTGAAAAAGCAATTTTTATATACTCATCATGCTGTTCTTTATTTTCATATTTCGCATCACCTAGTAAACATAAATACCCCATAATAGAAGTAAGTGGTGTTCTTAAATCATGTGATACATTTGTAATCAATTCACTTTTTTGTTTCTCTATTTGTTTTTCTTTTTCTATATTAGCCAAAAGCTTTTCTGCCATTTGATTAATATTTGAAGTTAATACACCTATTTCATCTTGACCTGCCTGTTTGATTTTATATTGTAAGTTCCCTTTCGAAAACTCCCTTACTCCTTCTGCCATTGCTTCAATCTGATTCATCTTTCTTTTCGTTATATAAAAGAAAGAAAGTAGAAAAGTAATAAAACCTAGTAAAGATGGGAATGGACTACTACCGTTCACTACATACTTTACATTTCCTTGTGGTATACCACTTGCAATGACATACATATTTTTCGTATTAACAGTAACTGGATAAAAGGTTGTAAACTCCTTACGCTTTTGTTCAGCTCTATCTTGAATTAAATTTTGTGCTTCTACATAGCGTACTTGATCCATTTTAAAATCCATTACATTACGCATCGTCTCATGAAGATTAATCTGTTCTTCCGGTGCTCCCTTTGTTTTATAAACGACTTTCCCATTCTCATCTATTATTAAAACCTTCAATTGATTTTGATGATTTAATTGATCAAGCAGTTCTTGTATATTAATTTCCTTACCCTCTTCTGTCATACTTTCAACAAGCCTTTGTGTCTGTCCATCAATGGCTTCCATACCTGATGCATAATCAATGATAGAAATTTTATTCGCATCCTCGAAAAAGGAAGATGAAGACCACCCTACTAATACACCAAGTAATGTACAGAAAGTAAATGTAGTAATTAGCTGTACCCGTATACTCTTCTGCAAATAACTAACTGTTTTACCTATCATTTTTTTAAAAACTTGATTCATCCATATTATCGGTTCAAATATCTTTCTCAATCTTGTAGCCAACTCCCCATACTGTTTTAATGTAACGAGGCTTCCTTGGAATTGCCTCTATCTTTTCACGTATTTTCCGAATATGTACCATCACAGTATTATCGGATTGGAAAGCTTGCTCTTTCCATACTCTTTCATAAATTTGTTCTGCATTTAATACCATTCCTTGATTTCGTGCAAGCAATTCTAATACCTCAAACTCTCTCGGTGTCAATTTCACCTCTTCATTTGCAATAATGACCTGCCGCGTTGCTATATTTATCTTTATATCTCCAACTTCAAATACATTTTCATCTTTTACACTCGCCCCGCTCATTTTCATATATCTCCGAAGTTGTGATTTAATACGAGCAATGAGTTCAAGTGGATTAAATGGTTTTGCTACGTAATCGTCTGCTCCAGTTGTTAACCCTAAAATCTTGTCCATATCTTGCGTTTTTGCCGACAGCATAATAATGGGCATTTCCGCTATTTCTCTCACTTTCATGCACATATGAATACCATCTATTTTCGGCATCATAATATCAAGTACAATTAGATGCACGTCTCTTTTCCTTACTATTTCTAACCCCTCTTCACCATCTCCAGCTTGTAATACTTCGTAACCTTCATTCTTCAAATAGATGGCGATAAGTTTTCTAATTTCCTTCTCATCGTCCACGATAAGTATCGTTCCTTTACTCACAAAATCTCCTCCAGCATCATTTACCAAACTATGAATGTTGCTTTACTTCACTCACTACTGCATTCTTCTTATGCATATACACATAAGAAATACTAGAAACTATGATAACGATGCCACCAAAATATATACCATACTCGGTCACAAGGGTTACTATCATTTCTATGTGCTTTCCAAATATAGAGCCTAGTACAAAGTAAACTAACGTCCAAACAAATCCTGTCACATATGAATAAATCACATACGTTTTAAATGACATGTTATTCATTCCTACTAAATACGGTACGATATGTCTCACAACGGGGATAAAATAACTTATTACTAATGCATAATGACCATATTTTCCTACTATCTCTTGTGATTTTAAAAGGTACTTAGCCTTTTTCTTTTTCATCAATTTTTCAAGTACTTTTATGCCAAATATTTTCCCTAGTATGTACCCTAAAGAAAGACCTGATACAACACCTAAATATGTTAATAAAAACGCAGGAATGACACTTAATACGCCTAATGAAGATACAAATCCACCACTCATTACAATCATTTCATCTGGAATCGGCATACCGATAATACCGAGCCATAAGCAGAAAAATAGTGCCCAATAACCGTACTGCTCAATATATGATAATAATTCATGTAATTCCATTATGCATATGCTCTCCTTAGCTCTTTTTTACAGCTAAAGACGTAGGCTGGCGGGAAATTGAACCACACTTTTTCTAGTGTAATTTCAGGGAAGAAATGCTGTATAAATCCTTTTTTTACAAGTGAATATTGAAATGTAATGAATTCCCCATTCTCATGTATCGCTTCCATTGCATTGTTTAAAATGCGTTTTGAAACTTCTTCTGGTAAAGAAGTAAAAGGCAATCCTGATAAGACGTAATCAATGCATTCTATATTGAACTCTTCCATATATTTCTTTATATTTTCAGCCGAACCGTGTACAACAATGACGTTCTGCTCATCTTTAAATTTGCTCTTTAGCTCTTCGCAAAACACTTCATTAATTTCGATAAGAAGAAATATTGTCTCCTTCTTCTTTCGCTTCATAATTTCTTTCGTAAAGACTCCTGTACCAGGACCTAATTCCACAATGCACTTCGCTCTATTAAAATCAATTACATCTACCATTTTCTTTGCTAATATTTTTGAACTTGGCGCAATCGCACCAGTATGTTTCGGGTGTTTAATAAATTCATTTAAGAATGTTATGAGCTGCATGTAAACCTCTCCTCATTCGTTCCATAGTTTTTAACTTGTGTCTAAGTATAACTATCGTTTCTTAACAAAAATTGAGGAGATTTCTTAAGATTTTATGAAGAATTAAAGAATAGCTATCGCTTACAGCGATAGCTACCGTGAGGTAAGATTGTATTTGAACAGCCTTCAGCCTTCAAGCTAAGTGTATCAATAGCCATATAGTTTTTTAGCTGTACTTATCAATTTATTTTTTATTAAAATCCTTATATC
>NZ_JBHWYR010000006.1:43205-152772 GCF_042728695.1 Bacillus sp. NPDC060175 | reverse complement strand
TATTATAATCACTAATTACCTGTAAATGGCCGAATTGAAAAATTAAGATTCGCCATTCAGTATATAAAAAAAGATTTATGGAGGTAAATTATGAAGCAGCCTATTTCAGTCTTTATAATGGATGTTACCAATTCTACTTCAAAAGGAGATTGGAATGAATTAACCAGATACTTAAAAGAATGGGAGAGCGTTATAAATAGTTGGAGTAATAATGAGACAATAATAAAAGCAAAACACCGTATGGGAGATGAAATATTATTAGTAGGCAATCATTATGCCACAGCATATATAATTGCTTTTTATATGGAGATGCATTGGAAATTCAAAGAACAAAACCCGTATTTTGGTATATCGTTTGGTTGTATTGAGGAGGATTTAGAGCATATTGAGATTGATTCGTGGAATCATCCTTTAATAAAAAGAGCGAGAATAGCAAATGAAAAAATTAAGAATAATCTAAATAGGGATACATCTGTAATTTTTGATGTGTGTGAAGAAGTTTCTAATTTTGAAAAAGGAAAACAATTTCAAGATACAATGAATTTGTTAGTACAACTTCAAAATAAGTTACTGGATGATCAAACTAAGCAGCAAAAGTTAATTTGTTCTTTATATACAATATTTAGAGAACAGAAAAAAATAGCACAAGAATTGAATAAAACATCGTCAACTATTTCTAGCCATTATCGAAAAGGTGCTAGTGAAATGATATTTAAAATTTTTGAGCAACTACAGGATACACTTGCTTTTATGGAAACTATAAATAGTGAAAAAACAGTGGAAGAAATTTCATTAAAAGCGAATGAGCTTAACAATATAATTAGAGGGCATATCAAAAGACATTTAAATAGGTTTTATCCTGAATTAAACACACAAGATGAGTAAAATGAATTAATTTATACGATATATTTCGGGGAGAGGGAAGCGTTTAAAATGATTTTGTTAACTTTAATAATTGCGCATTTAGTTGCAGATTTTTATTGTCAAACAGACAAAATGGTTAGGGATAAGAGAAAGTATTTAAAACTTCATTTAATGCATCATGCAGTAGTGACTTTTTCGGCATTATTAATTTTATTTACATTAAATAACGGTGTTTTTTCAAGGATGTTACTACAAGCAGTACTACCAACAATATGTGTAGTAGTAGTATATATTCTAATGGAAATGATAAGAATACCTACAGTAAAAGGAACAGAAGTGGTAAAAGAGATAGGTAAACTGACACAATTAAAAATTGTATCATCAATTTTGGGGATATTTCTAACTTTGTTTGCGCTAGAGAATAGCATCTGTTTACAGATATTATTACAAGCATTTCTGCCAACGGTATGTATAGTATTGTTACATTTCTTTATAGATATTCTAAAAATAAAATTAACAAATAAAAGTAAAGAAATGTATATTAAAAACCCATGGGATGTAGGTTTGTTTATAATTGATCAGATCCTGCATGTTTTATCAATTCTATTTGTCTGTTATTTAATATTTAATATTAATCTATCAGATTTAATTAACAAAATTCTGATCTTAGTACATTTAGTTCCAGGTGATAAACCGACTATATCTCCAATAGATACCATTATGTTTTTGATTGTCATGTTAATAATTACAACTACAGTAAGTGGACATATAATTAGATTATTACTGGGTGCGTTGCCTAATCATCTTGCTTTATTTGAGGGGAAGTATGCATTAAAAGATGATTTAAATGTAGATGGGATTTTAAAGAATGATAATGGGAAAGCTAGCATGTCAGAAGAATATTCCTATTTGGTAGTCAAAGGACAGAATTTTTCAAGGGGGAAAATGATAGGTTACATCGAACGTATATTAGTTATTGTGTTAGTATTTAATAATCAATATACGGCTATAACCTTTATTCTTACAGCTAAATCGCTTGCACGTTTTAAACAAATGGATGATAGGGATTGGGCAGAGTATTTTTTATTAGGTACTCTTGTTTCAATTATGTTAGGGATAATATATGGAATTATTATTAATTTTGTATTGAAGTAAATAAAATTAACTATTTTTAATTTATTATCATTATTAAAATAAGACTTGATGCTATAAACTCAAAGGTGGGACATAGTAATTTATCTTAAGTACAATCTTTTTGAGTATCAATCTGAAGAGAAAGTATTATAGTCCAAAGAAAGAACTATGATCTTCAAAATATTTTCTGCCCCATTTCTGCCCCAAAAGTGCTGTTTCATCATTTTAAATAAACTGTTATACATAAGAAAACCCCTTGATATTCAAGGGGTTTCAGTATGATCCCGGAGAGGCTCGAACTCACGACCTCCACCCTGTCAAGGTGGCGCTCTCCCTGCTGAGCTACGGGATCTTCAAAAATGCTTATGTAATAACATCTTTAATCATTATGCTAAAGCAATTATATATAATTAACTGAAATTTTACAATATTTTTATAGTGATCTTTTAAAGGGAAAGTATTTGGAATCACGCTAGTAGTGTATTCGGGAATATATATAAGAAGAGACTTTAATAGCAATCGGGTTTTGAATAAAGCGGCTATGTTATGACTTCCGATACCAATCCAAAGGCCCCTCATCACTCAAATCAACAAGAAAAGGGAATAAGAAATGTAAAGGTAAGCTTATAAGTTCAGGCATAGCGTTTAATGTTTTCTTTGATATATATTGCCTTCCGAAGCAATATGGACAATCTTTTTCAAATGTCACGAGTATTGACCATACATCTTTTATTTTCCACTTCGTTTTACAATACGTACAACGCGCCATGGAGTTCCTCCTCATTTTAAGGTGTTTTCTAATATATTCCATTCGATCGTGCTAAAGTCAAGTGTATTTGGTGTGATAGAATGTAAGTTGGTTTGTTTTTTTATATGGATGTATTCCGTCATTTATGACTAAATGAATGTAGTGTGAGGGTTATATAATAAGAGATTTTCATTTTTAATATGCAAATTGGCCAATATATCCTTTTTACAATTTTCAAGAAATCATGTATAAAAGAAGTACAAGATATTTATAAATATTCAGGAGTAGAGGGAGAATAACTGTAATGGTAAGAAAAACGTTCAAGATGCGTGTGTCTAAAAATAGAACGATTTCGATTGATGGTTCGATTCTCGATGTGGATGTGACGCATGATGAGTTTTTGCAAGAGTTCGTTGAGTGGGTCGATTCTAAAGGTTGGTCATTTATGGGTATGACGGATGAGATTACAGCTGAGGAAGCTGGGCAAAAGTTAATAGATTCGTTGATTGATGAGAAGGATAAGAAAGAGTAATTCCTTCTTATTTTTTATTGTATATTTATGTTCCTCATCGTAAAAGTGTGATATAGTAAAAAATAGTGAATGTTCTTCCAATTTAATACAAATCACATATAGATTGGTAGAGTTATTTTATAGAATGTGAAAGTAAAGTGAAAAGGGAGAGTCATATGGTAAATTTTAAGAAAATTTCGGCTTTTATTATGGTTATTTGTTTATTTTTTTTGACACCTATGACGTTATATGCTGAGACGAATGTTGGAGTGAATCCGGAGCAAGTGGCACCACCACCTAAGGAAGGGCCGAATGTTTTTAGTCAGTTTGCAGCTACGATTGATGCGAAAACAGGGGATGTGTTGTATGACAAAAATGCACATCATCGTGCGTTTCCGGCTAGTATAACGAAAGTGTTAACGGCAATTTTACTTATGGAGCATACGAAGCCAGAGGATCAATTTACATTTTCTCAATTAGCATTAGATCAAGAGAAGAGTAATTATCAAATTGAGTTTCAACCTGGTGAGACTATTAATAGAAATACTGCACTTATGATTTTAATGGTGCTGAGTGCGAATGATGTGTCGTATGCGATTGCGGAGCGTATTGGAGGAAGTGTTGAAAATTTCGCTAATATGATGAATGAAAAGGCGAAGCAATTAGGGGCTAAAGATAGCCATTTTGTAACGCCAAATGGATTGCATGATCCAAATCATTATACGACGCCATATGATATGGCCATGATTACGAGAGGTGTGCAAAAGTATCCTGAAATTTTACAAGCGATGAATACGAAAAGAACGATGGTTACGACATCTACGCAAACAGTTTCTATTTTTAATAAGTCTACTTATTTTGAAAATCCATATAGCATTGGTGGTAAGACAGGATTTACGAATGAAGCGCGCAATACGCTCGTTTTATTAAATGAGAAGGATGGGAATCGTATTATAAATGTAGTAATGGCTTCTCAAAGACCTGAAATTTATGAAGATTTGAAGCAGATGGCGGAATATTCTTTTGGGCAATTTACGAAGCAAACTGTACTAGATAAACATAGTTGGCATCAAAAGACAACGTATTTAAATAAAGATGTTGATTCTGAGCTCGAAAAAAGTGCTGAGCTTATGCTAAAGAAAGATGAAGGGAAAAATATAAAAACGGCTTTTCGGGTTAATTCAGTGGATAAAGAAGCTTTGTACCAAAAAGGAATTCATCGCGGTGAAGTAGTTGGTGCGGTAGATATTATAAAAAATAATCAAACGATTGCGACTATAAATGTTCTTTCAAAAGAAGATGTTACTTTTGCGATGCCTAAAAAAGATACCGTAGCACCTGAAGTAAAGGAATCCAATGTGAAAGTGATCAGTGTTGGAATAGGTGCGATTGTATTATTTGGAGCCATTTTATATGTAGTGCTGCGCCGAAATAAACAAGGAATGAAATCAGAAGAGAAATAAATTGTTAGTATGGAGACTGTGACGAGATTTTGTCACGGTCTTTTTTGCATGTATTTTAAAAGTGATTTAACTAATAATTGTAAATGTTCTTATTGCATTTCTGTATTGTTCGTTATATTATTTAGTTGTGTTCTTGTTAAAGAACGAAAGTGGATATTACATACTTCAAATAATATAAAACAACGGAGAGGGAGAGAGACGATGAAATTAGTTTGGAAGATTATTAGCAACGTTATCTCATTTGTTTTATTTGCAGTAATGGTTTGTTTAGCTTTTGTAGTTATTTCTTCAAAAGCGAGTGGCGGGGATCCAACTGTGATGGGATATCAATTTAAATCAGTGTTATCAGGATCGATGGAACCGACATTTTTAACAGGATCAATCATTGCAATAGAGCCAACTAAAGATGGCTCTAAATATAAAAAAGGCGATGTTATTACGTTTAAAGAGAAAAATGACAAAATTATCACTCACCGTATTATCGGTGTGAAAGATACAAATGGAAAAGTAATGTATGAAACAAAAGGGGATAACAACAACGGACCAGATTTAGCACCAGTACTTGCAGAGAATGTAATCGGAAAGTATGCAGATATTACAGTTCCATACGTTGGTTATGGACTGAATTATGCGAGTTCAAAAGCGGGAGCAGCATTACTTCTTATTATTCCAGGAGTCTTTTTACTTGGTTATTCCGCGATTTCTATTTTTGGCGCTATTCGTAGCATCGACGGAGAAAAGAAAGATAAAAAAGTAGAACAATCCGTATAGTTAGTTTGGTTATATCTTCCTATTAGGAAGTTGACAAATATATATTATGGGGGATTTGGACATGACTTTAAAGAAAAAATTAGGAATGGGTATCGCATCAGCAGTACTAGGAGCAGCATTAGTTGGTGGAGGAACATTTGCATTCTTTAGCGATAAAGAAGTGTCAAACAATACATTTGCGGCTGGTACACTTGATTTAGCGGCAAACCCATCGACAGTTGTTGATGTATCGAATTTAAAGCCTGGCGATACAATTAAAAGAGATTTTAAACTAGAAAATAAAGGCTCTTTAGACATTAAAAAAGTTTTACTAAAAACAGATTACAAAGTAAGCGATGCGAAGGGCGACAATAAAGATGATTTTGGTAAACATATTAAAGTAACATTCTTAAAGAATGTAGATAAGCATGAAACAATTGTAAAAGAAACAACGCTAGATAAATTGAAGGGTGACACACTTACAGCGGTAGACAATGATTTATCTGCTTGGTTCTGGGATGAAAAAGGTATTTCTGCAGGTAAGTCAGATAAATTTACAGTGAAATTCGAGTTTGTTGATAATAAAAAAGACCAAAATGAATTCCAAGGCGATAAACTAAATTTAACTTGGACGTTTGATGCACAACAAACAGATGGTACAGAAAGATAATATAATATAAAAGGGGCTATCACCTTGATAGCCCCTTTTACAGTTAAATAGCGTGGATTGGAATGTATTTTCTAGGATATGGCTATCATTTTGTACAGGTCTTTATTATAATGAAAGTAACGTTCTGTATAAAGAACACATTGTTCGATGGGAGAGATTAAGATGCTGAAAACACCTCGCAAATTAAAAAGGATGCTTATATTGCCGTGTATGTGCTCTATTACGTTTTATTTAGGCTCTCAAGTGATGACGTATACAGAAGCTTCATTTATTCACGAAACGAAAGTAGAAGCCACTCTTTCTACAGCGATTATATTTCCGAAAACAGTTGATACGTTAAAAGAGCAAGCTGAGCAACATAAACAGCTTATTGGACATGAGTATGGAGAAATGAAAGCGAAATTGAAAGTTACTTCTATTGAAGAAATAGAACAAGCAATTGTTGTATGGCAGCAAGGACGTGAGAAAATTACTTCTGAGAAGGAAGCTTTACAAAATGTATATACTGCAATAGAAACTCCTTATAATCAAATACAAGAAGAATTAAAGGGAAATAAAGATGAGTCGATTCAGCAAGTAGCTTTATATGTGAATGAAGGCTTTCGCAGTATAAAAGAGAAGCGCGATTATATTGAGAAAGAAGTTAGCTTGCAAGCTATTGATGAACAGATCCAGGCTCTCCAGCAACAATTAAATGTTGCAATTGAAGCGGAAGGGCAAAAGAAAGTAGAAGAACAGAAGAAAGTAGAAGAACAGAAGAAAGTAGAAGAACAGAAGAAAGCAGAAGAACAGAAAGCAGAAGAACAAAAGAAAGTAGAAGAACAGAAGAAGATAGAAGAACAGAAGAAAGCAGAAGAACAGAAGAAGATAGAAGAACAGAAGAAAGTAGAAGAACAGAAGAAGATAGAAGAACAAAAGAAAGCAGAAGAGAAAAAGAAGGTAGAAGAACAGAAACAAACAGAAACAGCTAAGTAGCCTGAGCAAGTGATTTAATGAGAATGCTACTTCAACTAACCAATAATATTGTGGCTAGCATGACTTAGAGATCGTCATGAAAGAGAATAATGTATATAAGTGTGAGGGAGTATTTATCCTCGCACTTATTGTCTTGCTCTCGTGTGCTTCTAATAGAAAATGTGTTGGAACGAGCTGAAAAAAAACTGAAAAATCAAAACAATATTGAGAAATAAAAATAATTGAAAATACTAAAAAAATATTGTTGTATTTATATAGGTTTGTTCGTTATAATGAACTTAAGGTTTTTAGAAAAGAACAAATATTAGCTAAGCTAATATAGTTTTAGTTACACCTCTTATTTTGAAATAAGAGATAAAAATACAAAAAACAGCTAGGGGGAATTGATTGTGAGTCTGAAAAAGAAATTAGGTATGGGAGTTGCATCAGCAGCATTGGGGTTATCTTTAATTGGTGGAGGAACATTTGCATTCTTTAGTGATAAAGAAGTATCGAACAATACATTTGCAGCTGGGACGTTAGATCTTACATTAAACCCTAAAACGCTTGTAGATATTAAAGATTTAAAACCAGGGGATTCTGTTAAGAAAGAGTTCTTATTAAAGAACGACGGTACGTTAGCGATTAAAGACGTTAAATTAGCGACAAAGTATACTGTTAAAGATGCAAAAGGTGATAATGCTGGTGAAGATTTTGGTAAGCACATTAAAGTGAAATTCCTTTGGAACTGGGATAAACAAAGTGAGCCTGTCTATGAAACAACTTTAGCAGATTTACAAAATGTGGATCCAGATGTTTTAGCTAAAGACATCTTTGCTCCAGAGTGGGCAGAGAACGGTGGTCTAGCACCAAATTCAGAAGACTATCTATGGGTACAATTTGTATTCGAAGATGATGGTAAAGATCAAAACAAATTCCAAGGCGATTCATTGAACTTAGAATGGACATTCAACGCAAGCCAAACAGATGGCGAAGAAAAATAATAAAGCAAAAAGCGGGGATTCCCCCGCTTTTTTTTATAAAGAAAAAAAGAAGTGCCCGTTTTAAGCACTCTTTCATATGTATTATTGTTGATTTTTCTTCCATTGTGTAAATTCAAGAAATTCACGAAACTGTTCTTTTGAGACACCGGAGCTCATCGCATCTTTAACGAGTTGTGTCCATTCGGAGTCTAGATGACTTTCTGTTGTTGTTTCATCGTGAAGTAACGTATCAACTGGAATTTGTAGAACAGCTGAAATTTTTTCGAGAAACTGAATGGAAGGGTTTTTTTGTAAATTCCGTTCTATAGAACTAATGTAAGATTTAGCTACACCAGCTTTTTCGGCGAGTTCTGTTAGTGAAATGCCCTTTTGTAAACGAAGGCGTTTTATACGTTCTCCTATCATATTTGCGCACCTTTCTATCAATATGTAGTCGTCTTATGATGTGATTATTATAACATAAACTTCGTTAAAAAGAACGAGGCTATTGAGCCTGGCTCGTATGCTTCATATGTTGGAAAAAGTGTTCAATATCTTGCAGGGCAATGCCAGCATCTAGAGCCTCAAGTATTAAATCAATCCATTCTTGATCTAGTGAGTCAGCCTTATCTTTGTACAAATGTAATTCCTCCCTAATTATTGGTCATAATTGCTGCTACATAGTAGACGATAATTAATCGAATTTTATATTTTATGTATCAAATTATCGAATGTTGTGTAGATGAAACAAAGATAAAATCCCCATTAAATTCCCTCTATGGAAATTATAAGGTTTCAGTCGAAACTTTTCAATATTTTCAGAAAACATTGTTGAATTGTGATATATTCGTATACTAACTATGAAATTTTTACAAATATATTAAAAAAATTACATAATGTGACTAAATATTGAAAAAATATTGAATATTTAATAAAATAAAATATGTAATACATATTTTATATTAGGGGAGGAAATAAGGGATGATAAAGAAACCATTTAAAGTGTTATCAACAATTGCTTTGACAGCTGCTTTAGGCCTTTCGTTTGGCGCTGGAAGCCAGTCTGCGTATGCAGAAACGCCTGGGGATAAAACAGCTACAAGCCCAGTTGATGATCATTTAATCCCAGAAGAGAGATTAGCAGATGCACTGAAAAAACGTGGGGTAATTGATTCATCTGCTTCAGGGACAGAAACAAAGAAAGCTGTCGAAAAGTATGTAGAGAAGAAGAAGGGTGAAAACCCTGGGAAAGAAGCGGCAAGTGGGGACCAACTTACGAAAGATGCATCTGACTTTTTAAAGAAAGTGAAAGATGCGAAAGCAGACACGAAAGAAAAAGCAGAGCAACCAGCAAACGGGACTGCAGCAGGAACAGGTCCAGTTAAAGGGGGCTTAAATGGTAAAGTACCAACTTCACCAGCAAAACAAAAAGAGTATAACGGTGAAGTTCGTAAAGACAAAGTACTCGTTTTACTTGTAGAGTACGCTGACTTTAAACATAACAATATTGATAAAGAGCCTGGTTACATGTATTCCAACGATTTTAATAAAGAGCACTATGAAAAAATGTTATTCGGTAATGAGCCGTTTACATTGGATGATGGAAGCAAAATTGAAACGTTTAAACAATACTATGAAGAGCAATCTGGTGGTAGCTACACAGTAGATGGAACGGTTACAAAATGGTTAACAGTTCCTGGTAAAGCTGCTGATTACGGTGCAGATGCTGCTACAGGTCATGATAATAAAGGACCAAAAGGACCACGTGATCTAGTGAAAGATGCATTAAAAGCAGCTGTAGATAGCGGTATTGATTTATCAGAGTTTGATCAATTTGATCAATATGATGTAAATGAAGATGGAAATAAAAATCAACCTGATGGTTTAATTGACCACTTAATGATTATTCATGCGGGTGTTGGACAAGAAGCTGGCGGTGGTAAATTAGGTGATGATGCAATTTGGTCACATCGTTGGACAGTTGGACCAAAGCCATTCCCGATTGAAGGAACAAAGTCTAAAGTTCCATATTGGGGCGGAAAGATGGCTGCGTATGACTACACAATTGAACCAGAAGATGGCGCAGTTGGTGTATTCGCACATGAATATGGTCATGATTTAGGTCTTCCGGATGAGTATGATACACAATATAGCGGTCAGGGTGAGCCGATTGAAGCTTGGTCTATTATGAGTGGAGGAAGCTGGGCTGGTAAAATCGCAGGCACAACGCCAACAAGTTTTTCACCGCAAAATAAAGAGTTTTTCCAAAAAACAATCGGTGGTAGCTGGGCGAATATCGCAGAAGTAGATTACGATAAGTTAAACAAAGGTATCGGTTTTGCAACGTATTTAGATCAAAGTGTTACGAAGTCGGATCGTCCAGGCTTGATTCGTGTTAACTTACCGGATAAAGATGTAAAAACGATTGCACCAGCATTCGGTAAACAATATTATTACAGCACAAAAGGTGATGACCTTCACACAAAAATGGAGACACCGCTGTTCGATTTAACGAATGCAACGACTGCGAAATTCGATTACAAATCATTGTATGAGATTGAAGCAGAGTACGATTTCCTTGAAGTACACGCTGTAACAGAAGATGGTCAACAAACGTTAATTGAAAGAATTGGTGAGAAAGCAAATAGTGGAAATGCAGCTACGACAAATGGAAAATGGATTGATAAATCATATGATTTAAGTCAGTTCAAAGGTAAGAAAGTGAAATTAACATTTGATTACATTACTGATGGTGGTTTAGCGTTAAACGGATTCGCTCTTGATAATGCGTCATTAACAGTAGACGGTAAAGTTGCATTCTCTGATGATGCAGAAGGTACACCACAATTTAAATTAAATGGTTTTGTTGTATCTAATGGAACGGAGAAGAAAAAACATAACTACTATGTAGAGTGGAGAAACTATGCTGGTGCAGATAAAGCATTGAAATTTGCGCGTGGTCCAGAATATAACACTGGTATGGTTGTATGGTATGCGGATTCAGCTTACACAGATAACTGGGTGGGTGTACATCCAGGACACGGTTTCCTTGGTGTAGTTGATTCTCACCCAGAAGCAATTGTAGGAACTTTAAATGGTAAACCAACAGTTAAGAGTAGTACACGATTCCAAATCGCTGATGCGGCGTTCTCATTCGATAAAACGCCAGCTTGGAAAGTTGTATCTCCAACGCGTGGAACGTTTACGTACAATGGTTTAGCGGGCGTACCGAAGTTTGATGATTCTAAAGCGTATATTAATCAGCAGATTCCAGATGCAGGACGTATTTTACCGAATCTTGGCCTGAAGTTTGAAGTAGTAGGACAAGCTGATGATAATTCTGCAGGTGCTGTTCGTTTATATCGTTAATACAGTAAAACTACCGAGAGATTTTCTTTCGGTAGTTTTTTTGTGAGCAATGAATTTTATATAAAGTAAAAAGTCATATATAATGTAACTTTACGAATAGAAATTTGTTATATATGAAGTCTATATAAATAATGAAAGAATTGGATAAAAATAGTGGAAGAAGGTGAGTGAATGAGTAATTCCTCTATTGTAAATAAACAAAAGGAATATTTTTATAAAGGACATACGAGAAGTGTAGAGACGAGAAAGAATAATTTGAAGAAGCTTTATGAAGGGATTCAGCGTTTTGAGGATGAGATTTTTCAAGCGTTGAAATTAGATTTGAATAAATCAGTTCACGAATCATTTACAACAGAAATTGGATATGTACTAAAAGAGATTTCTTTTCAAATGAAGCATATTTCATCTTGGAGTAAACCAAAGCGTGTTCGCACAGCTCTTACTCATTTTGGATCGAAGGGGAAAGTAGTGCCAGAACCGTATGGTGTGACGCTTATTATCGCACCGTGGAACTATCCGTTTCAATTAGCAATTGCACCACTCGTAGGAGCATTGGCAGCCGGAAATACAGTCGTTTTAAAGCCGTCAGAGTTAACGCCAAACGTTTCAAAAGTGCTTACGAGAATGTTAGGTGAATTATTCCCAGAAGAGCTTGTATCGGTAGTAGAAGGCGGTGCTGAGGAAAGCACTGCACTTTTAAAGGAACCGTTTGACTATATTTTCTTTACAGGTAGTGTTGGTGTTGGAAAAGTTGTGATGGAAGCAGCGGCGAAAAAATTAACGCCTCTTACGTTAGAACTTGGCGGGAAGAGTCCATGTATTGTACATAAAGATGCAAAGCTAGATGTAACCGCAAGACGTATCGTTTGGGGCAAGTTTTTGAATGCTGGGCAGACGTGTGTAGCACCTGATTATATGTACGTTCATTCTTCAGTGAAAGAGCAGTTAATCGAGGCATTACGACATGAAATCGCAGAGCAATATGGAAAAGATGCTTTGCAAAATGACAATTATGTACGAATTGTGAGTGAGCGTCATTTTGAACGTTTATGTACATTTTTACAAGACGGTAAACCTGTGATTGGCGGGAATTATACGAAAGAAACATTACACATCGAGCCTACAGTGTTAACGAATGTTACATGGCAAAGTGCTGTTATGGAAGATGAAATTTTTGGGCCGATTTTACCAATTATAGAATATGACAAAATAGAAGAGGTAATTGAAACGATTCAGCACCATCCAAAGCCGTTAGCACTATATGTATTTTCTGAAGATAGAAAAGTGCAAAAGAAAGTGACGAGTAATATTTCATATGGCGGAGGATGTATAAATGATGTCGTATATCACCTTGCAACGCCATATTTACCTTTTGGGGGCGTTGGAAGTAGTGGGTTGGGCAGCTATCATGGTGAACAAAGTTTTCGGACTTTTTCCCATTATAAAAGCATTTTGTCCCAATCTACAGCATTCGATATGAAAATTCGTTACTCTTCTACAAAAAGTGCTTTAAAATTCATACGAAAGTTGTTAAAATGATGATGGTGTTTATCAGTAGGCGTAGCCGTATGATAAAAACCCCTTCGCAACTGAAGGGGTTTTTCTGTTCGACATATGTATCATGCGAAAATGAATCAAACATACTACATAAAGAATAGAAGAGAACGTTGCTAAACAACCATTTTTGTTTGGATCGAAACAAAAAATAGTCTATAGAACATAAATATTTATTCATGAATATAAAAATTAAAATTTAAGGTAGATAGGACGGGAAAATGAAAAAGATTATTAAAGTTGAAGCAGTAGAAAAACATTTTGGAAATCAAGTGATTATCCCCCCTCTTTCTTTAGATATTAAAGAAGGAGAATTTTTAACAATTTTAGGACCGAGTGGTTGCGGGAAAACGACTTTACTTCGTATGATCGCAGGATTTGAAACGCCAACTAAAGGGAATCTTTTATTAGATGATGAAAAGATTAACGATTTGCCGCCATACAAGCGTCATATGAATTTAGTGTTCCAACATTACGCACTATTCCCACATATGAATGTTGAAAAAAATATTTGTTTCGGTATGAAAATGCAAAAAGTATCAGCAGCAAAGCAGAAAGAACGTGCGGAAGAGGCAATGCGTTTAACGCAGTTACTGGAGTTCCGTAATCGTAAACCTACGAAGCTTTCTGGTGGACAGCAACAGCGTGTAGCGATTGCCAGGGCAATTGTAAACAACCCACGTGTATTACTATTAGATGAGCCACTTGGAGCGCTTGACTTTAAGTTAAGAAAAGATTTGCAACGTGAATTGAAAAACTTACAACGTAATTTAGGAATTACGTTCATATATGTAACGCACGATCAAGAAGAAGCGATGAGTATGAGTGATCGCATTGTCGTTATGAATAAAGGGCATATCGAACAAGTCGGCACCCCTAAAGAAATTTACAATAAGCCGAAAACATTGTTTGTTGCGACGTTCATCGGTGAAAATAATATCGTGAAAAATGGGGAAAACTACGTAGCAGTTCGCCCTGAAAATGTAAAAGTTCGCTCGGTTGAAGAGCCAATTTTAAAAGAATACCACCTTGGGCATATTGAAGATATTGAATTTGTTGGAAATATGGAAAAGCTATATGTACGTGAGGAGAAAACAGCGGAATTACTAATGGCATACCAAACTGCTGAAGAAGCAACGCAGTGGAGCATTGGGGATAATGTATATGTAGGCTGGGAGCAAGAGGACGAGGTGACCTTAAATTGAAGAAAGGGAAATTACTCGCATTACCTACAGTCGTATGGCTGTTACTCTTCTTCCTAATTCCACTTCTGTTCGTATTAGCATTTGCCTTCATGCAGCGCGGAGCATACGGGACAGTGGAGATGAAATTTACATTAGATAACATAGCGCGTGTGTTTGATCCATTATATATGGGGACGTTATGGGAAACAGTGAAGATAGCTGTTATTACTACAGTACTATGTTTATTAATCGGTTATCCATTTGCCTATACAATTACAATTGTTGATCGTAAATATCGTTCTATCCTTCTATTATTAGCAACGATTCCGTTCTGGATTAACTTTCTTGTTCGTTCATACGCATGGATTGTTATTTTACGTTCACAAGGACTTGTAAACACATTGCTATTGAAATTAGGTATTATTAGTGAACCTTTAAATCTGTTGTATAATACACCTTCTGTAATACTCGGAATGGTATATTCTTTATTACCATTTATGATTTTACCAGTGTATGCAGCAATTGAGCAGCTTGATAAGCGTAAGCTAGAGGCAGCTTATGATTTAGGAGCAACACCAGTAAAGGCATTTTGGAATGTAACAGTACCGATGACGATGTCAGGGATTACAACTGGTTCTATTTTAGTATTCGTTTCTTCTATCGGAATGTTTGTTGTATCAGACGTTATGGGTGGATCGAAAGTAGCATTAATCGGAAACGTAATTCAAAACCAATTCTTAGGTTCACGTGACTGGCCGTTTGGTTCCGCGTTATCTATGATTGTTGTTCTATTCTCTGTTCTGTTAATTTACTTATATTATCGTGCAACGAAAGTATATAAATATGATGGAAACGGAGGGGAATAGGCAAAAATGAAGAAGTTTTTAGTTTCTTATTCTTGGTTAATCTTATTGTTTTTGTATTTTCCAATGATGGTTTTAATGGTATATTCCTTCAACGATTCTCGCATTAATGCGGAATGGGAGGGCTTTACACTCCATTGGTATACAGATTTATTTCAAAAACAAGATGTTATTGATGCGTTTGTAAATAGTATTACGATTGCTCTTATAACGACAATTGTGACGACAGTTCTTGGTGTGATTTTTGCTATTGCATTACACCGTTACAAATATCGTTTTGAAGGGGCCATTAACGGCCTTGTATATTTACCAATTTTAATTCCTGATATTTTAATGGGATTATCTTTACTTATCCTATTTAGTCAATTAGGTATGGAACTTGGAAAAACAACAATTATTATTGCACACATTACATTCAGTATTTCATTTGTTGTTGTTATTTTAGCGGCACGTCTTTCTGGTATGGGACGTGATTTAGAAGAGGCTGCAAACGATTTAGGAGCAACGCCGTGGCAAACGTTTCGTTATGTAACGTTTCCAGCAATTGCACCAGGAGTTATTTCAGCCGCATTATTAACATTCACATTATCGATTGATGATTTTGTAATTAGTTTCTTCGTATCAGGACCAGGATCAACAACATTGCCATTATACATTTATAGTATGGTTAAGCGCGGAGTATCACCTGAAATTAATGCTCTATCTACAATATTAATTGTTGTAATTGTAGGATTAATGGTGCTATCGGAAATCTTCCGTAATAAAGGTGCAGACGGTGAAGAAAACTCTGGAGGACACCTTCCTTTATAATACGAATGATATAGAAAGAACGAGGAGGTAAAAAATCAATGAAATTGATGAAGACATTAGCTGGCGCAGCTATTAGCTTCGGCCTTGTTGCAGGTGTACTTGCGGGCTGTGGTGAGAAGAAAGAAGAATTGAATATTTATAGTTGGGCTGACAACTTTGATGAGCAAGTTTTAAAAGATTTTGAAAAGAAATATAACGTGAAAGTTAACTATGATAAATATGCAAGTAATGAAGAAATGCTTGCGAAATTACAAGCTGGTGGCGCGACATATGATTTAATTCAGCCATCTGATTACATGGTGAAAACGATGGCGAAGATGGACTTATTAGCACCTTTAGATAAGAAGAACATTCCGAACATCGAGAATCTTGTTTCTAACTTTAAAACACCTGCGTTTGATCCAGAAAATAAGTATTCTCTAGTATATACTTGGGGTGTAACAGGCATTGCATACAATAAAAAGTATGTGAAAGAAGTACCTACAAGCTGGGCGGATTTATGGAACGATAAATATAAAGGACATGTTACTTTATTAAATGATTCTCGTGAAGTATTAGGAATGGGACTTAAGAAAAACGGTTTCTCTAATAGCACGAAAGAGGATGCACAGTTAAAGACAGCGTCAAATGATTTACAGAAGCTACTTCCAAACTTATTAGCATTCGATACAGATAACATTAAACAAAAATTCATTACAGAAGATGCTTGGATCGGGACAGTTTGGTCTGGAGACGCAGCATTCATCGCGAAAGACAATAAAGATGTAGGATACGTTGTACCAAAAGAAGGCGGCACAATTTGGGCTGACACGTTAGCGATTCCAAAAGGTGCGAAACATAAAGAACTTGCAGAGAAGTTTATGAATTACTTATTAGATGAAAAAGTAAGTGTGAAAAACTACGAGTCAATTGGTTACAGTAATCCAAATGAAAAAGCTTATCCTCTTCATAGTAAAGAATATCGTGATAATCACATGATCTTCTTAACAAAAGAAGAATTAGATCGTACAGAATGGCTTGTTGATGTAGACGATAAGTTAAAAGACTACGATCGCTACTGGACAGAGCTGAAAACAAAAGGTAAATAAGTAAGAAAATGCGGTTTCTAAAGTAGAAATCGCATTTTTTCATAAGTAGGAGGAAATCGTTTGAAGAAAAAGTTACATCGATATGAGTTCATGTGTATGATTTTATTACTTGCTTTATTCGGCATTATCGCTTGGAGAGTACAAGCAAGCGGAGTTACAGCAGTGGATACATATGTCCGAGAGATGGTAAAAGGATTACAAACAGAAAGCTCAATTACATTCTTCACATATTTTACAAAGTTAGGATCTGCAATTGGAGTTATAACGACACTAATTATAAGTTTGCTCGTTTTTTGGAAAAAACGTTATTATGCTGCTATGATCGTGTATCCAATGGCTATATTAACGACACATCTTGTTAATAAAGGGATAAAAGAAATTGTAAAAAGAGACCGTCCATCATTAAACGAGGCACTTGACGCACTTGGATATAGCTTCCCAAGTGGACATGCAATGCTATCTATTATGACATTTGGTTTTCTTGCCTATATCATTGCTGCCAATTTGAAGAGTGTAGCTGGGAAATATGGTATTACGATTTTGATGGGAATATTAATTTTATTGATTGGTTTAAGTAGAGTTATTTTAAATGTGCATTATCCAACTGATATTTTAGCAGGTTACTGCGCAGGTGGCATTTTGTTAATCATCGCAATTTATTGTCATCGTTTACTTACCGAGAGGCTTCAGCTTAATAACGAGAGATAGAAAAACGTCTAAAAAAACTATAATTATAGTTTTTTTAGACGTTTTTTGTTTATATGGAGATGTGATACAGTATAAATGATAAGTGAATTATATAAAGTAGGTGAAAATGTGTGAAGACAAATGTACATAAAATTGATAAGTGGGGGAAGATAGGAACTTTTCTGTATCAATTTCGTTATACAGTAATCGTAGCATTACTATTACTTGCGATAGTGCTCGGTACTTTTGCTCCAAAACTTCCAGGAGTATTGGGCGGTGATGGTTTCCAAACAGAAGGGGATTATCAAAAGACGAAAGAAATTTTAGATAAAGATTTTAAGCAGTCTCAAGATACACTTTTACTCGTTTTTGAGAAGGAAAAGGATACTTCGCATGAGGATTTCCAAAAGCGCATAGAGGGGATAATAAATCAAATTCAAGAGAAGGAAACATACGAATCTTTTCATCATCCAATGCAAAATAAAGAGATGTTACAAGATGATATCGGTTATGCGACGATTTTATTTTCCGGGAAAACAAATAAAGATCGAATGGAAAAGACATTGCAATTCGCTGATGAAATCAAGAAAGAAAGTAGTGCAGTATTAAAAGTAACACCGACAGGGTATCCGAAAATTAATCAAGAGATTAATGAAAGAACACAAAATGATTTAAAAGTAGCAGAGATGATCGGTTTACCTATTGCTTTTCTCGTACTATTATTCTCATTTGGTAGTCTGCTTGCGTCTATTTTACCGATTTTAAATGGGATATTAAGTGTAATTAGTACGATGGGGATTTTATATTTTATCGGCGTTGATAAAGAGTTATCTATTTTCGTGTTAAATGTTGCGCCGATGATTGGGCTCGCATTATCAATTGATTTTGCACTGTTATTTGTAAATCGCTTTCGAGAGGAAGTTGCGAGGAGAACAGTGAAAGAAGCGATAGCAATTACGTATCAAACGGCAGGGCGTGCTATCGTATTTTCAGGGTTATGTGTATTCGTCGGTTTATCAGGCTTATTTTTCTTTAAGATAGACTATATTCAGTCTGTTGCCATTAGCGGGATGATTGTCGTTATTATGAGCATTTTGTTTTCGCTCACACTTCTTCCAGCGCTATTATCTCTAATTGGTAAAAGGATATTGAAAAAGAATCAGGCGGCGCCTACGCCATCAAATGTATGGCGTAAATTTGCACAGTTTGTAATGAAACATCCAATCGTCATGATTATTGTTGTTATAACATTTATTGTTATTTGTTTATTACCGCTACGTACAGCTAACTTGCAGTTTCCTGGTGTTGAAGCGTTACCTGAAAAGAGTGATACGAGAGTTGCATTTGAGAAGTATGAAGAAGCCTTTAATAAGACTGTCAAAACACACGCCGATGTTACTTTAGTAGTAGAGACGAAGGATGATATAACAGAAAAAGAAAGCTTACAAAAGGTAGAAGATGTCGTTCAAAAGTTAAAAGATGACAAGCAAGTATATAAGGTGAAAAGTGTATATGACGGGCTAAATGGAATGAAAGCAGATCAAGTTGCTGGAATATTGCAGTCGCCAGAAGCTGCGAAAATAGCTCCTGTATTTGAAGCGTATACGAAAGGAAATAAAACAATAATGGAAGTCTTTTTGGATACGAAACCAAGTACAGAAACTGCAAAACAATGGGTTCGTGATTTCAAAAAGAATTATAAAGAAAACGATGTTACTTATTATTTAGGCGGGATGACAACGTTCCAACAAGAGTTGGAAGATGAAATTAAAGATAAAGTTGCAATTGGTATGTCTGTTATATTTGGATCAACCTTTGTCATTTTATTATTCGCATTCCGCTCTATACTCATTCCAATTAAAGCGATTATTATGAACGTACTTAGTTTAAGCGCAACAATTGGAATTGTAATTTGGTTATTTGAAGGTGGGCATTTCGGATTAGAGGAAAGTTCAGTTCTATTTGTATTACCAATCTTTATTTTTGGTCTCGTATTTGGTCTTAGTATGGATTATGAAGTATTCCTTATTTCACGTATTCACGAGCTATATGAGGAGACGAAAGATAATGATAAAGCAACGCTAGAAGGGCTTGTCTCTACAAGTCGTATCATTACGTCGGCTGCTTTAATTATGATTGTTGTTACCGGTGCATTTGCCTTTACCGATATTTTACCAGTAAAGCAAATGGGAATTGGTGTTGCGTTAGCGATATTTCTTGATGCAACAATTATTCGTCTTATGCTCGTACCAAGTTTAATGAAGTTGTTTGGAGATTGGAACTGGTGGTTACCATTCCGAAAGAAAAGGGAAAAATCATCGTAAAAAATGCTCATCTATTAGATGAGTATTTTTTTTATGAATAGCAGGGCCTATATTTTGTAAATAGTATGTGATAAGAACAATACATACAAGTAGGTGAAGGCAATGTTTCGTTATTTTAAGTTTAAGCTAAATGATACAGTACAATTTGCTGAAAACGATGGACATATGTATCGCATTGTCGGTTATCGGTTGGAAAAAGGGTTTTATCCAAAAGATGAATGGACTCATATTATTTATGAACTACTTAGAGAATTTGACGGGTATACGATGGATGCGGAAGAAGAGGAAATTGTAAAGGTCATTCAAGTAGAGGATGAGTATTACAAAATACAAGAAGTATCGGGGTATCGTTATCCAGTAAAAATGAAGCAAAAACAGCAAGTTATGAAAGTGGAGAAGATAGACGACTTATTAGATACGTACAACGACTATAAAAAATTGGCGGATTTCTTTAAAGATTTATCGTATGAACAAAAAGCTGAAGAAGTGTTGCAGGAGATGAAAAGGCTTAGAGCGTGAGGGGACAGTCGATTATAAGACTGTCCTCTATTTTTGACGGTGCATCAAAGTATGTTTTCCGTTACAATGAGAGAATCAATAGAAATAAGGTGATTATAGTATGGAAACAAAGAAAAAGGGCGAATGGTGTGAAATTACGGTTCCGGCGACGTGGAATGGTATAAGTATTGAGTCGTTGTTAAAAGTAGAATGGGAAGTACCAAAAAAGTTATTACATCAGCTTCGTATGGAAAAAGGTGTTACGGTTAACGGAGAACAGAGGAGATGGAATGAACTTTTAAAAGAAGGAGATAAGTTACAAGTTCATATGTTTATGGAGGAGGAGTACGGCGTAGAGCCGGAATATGGTGAATTAAATGTAGTGTTTGAAGACGATCACGTACTCATTGTAAATAAGCCGGAGCAAATGGATACACATCCTTCTGAAAAAAATGGGACGGGAACACTTGCCAATCTTGTTGCTTTTCATTTTCAAATGCAAGGTTTGGAGACGAAGATTCGTCATATCCATAGGTTAGATAAAGATACGACAGGTGGTGTTGTATTCGCAAAACATAGAATTGCGGGTGCAATTATGGATCGTTTATTAATGGAACGGAAAATCAAAAGAACGTATACGGCACTTGTTGAAGGAAGAGTAAAAAAGAAGCAGGGGACAATTGACGCGGCCATCGGAAGAGATCGACATCATGCTACAAGGCGCCGTGTTTCTCCAAAGGGAGACCAAGCTATAACGTATTATAAAGTAGAGAAATATTTTAAAAAACAAAATGCGACGCTCGTAACGTTACAGTTAGAAAGCGGTAGAACGCATCAAATTCGCGTTCATATGAGCTATAATGGAAATCCATTAGTTGGGGATGTATTATATGGTGGGCAAACAACATATATGTCCGGGCAAGCGTTGCATGCGATGAAGATTAATTTTTTGCATCCGATTACGAAAGAAGAGATCGAAGTTGAAGTACAATTCCCTACAAATTTAAACGATGTAATGAAAAAATTTGAAAGAGAAAATGGGTAAAGTGTAAGTTTAAAGTTGAAAAAGGTAGATTTTTGCAGGGATTTCTCTAAAAGAGGCGAAGCCGTTAAGAGAAAAGAGAGGTGAGAATTACTTGATCAAATATAAATATATGCTAGGGATATTTTTCGCTTGTCTTTCACTTACTCTATGTATTTATCCATATTTACCAACTCGTATGGCAGTGCATTGGAATGAGAATGGTGGAGCGAACGAGTTTATGAGTAAACAAGTTGTCGTATTATTTATCCCTGTCCTTATTATTATTTTACATGGATTAGTATATGTTATTTCACATAATATATATAAGTTTAATGAAGGAGAGCATTTCATTATAAGTGGATTTATAAAGAGTATTACTTTATTTATGATGTTTGTCCATATACTAATTCTCTTTATTAATTTGGGAAGTATTATATCCTTTCAGACAGGACTAACAATTGGAATTAGTATGTTTCTTTTTATGTTTAGTAAAGTGTTTAAAAAGGTGAAGGATAGAGAGAAAGAACCGATCAAATTACAAAAAATCCGTTTAGTTAGTAGGCGAATCTTTCAAGGGATGGCATGCAGCATATTATTTTCATTGCTTTTGAGCCTGAAGTGGGGATTTTATTTGTTAATTAGTGTAATAAGCTGCGGGTCTATTTTGTTTATGTTCTACATTTTATACGCATACATATTAGAAAGCTATGAAACATAAAAAAGAGTCTTCTAGGAGAAGACTCTTTTTTATGTTTACTTCGTAATAAATTGTTGTGTCCAGTAGTTGCCGCTTTCTACATAACCAACACCGATATGAGTGAAGCCGCTATTTAAAATGTTTGCACGGTGTCCAGCACTGTTCATCCAAGCTTGTACAACTTCTTCTGGTGTACGTTGACCTTGTGCGATGTTTTCACCTGCAGATGTATAAGAAATACCAAATTTCTTCATCATGTCAAACGGAGACCCGTATGTAGGGCTGTTATGATCAAAGTAGTTGTTTTTTTGCATATCTTCAGACTTAATGCGTGCTACTTTGCTTAATTCAGTATCGATTTGTAATGCTGGTAAGCCTTGTTTTGTACGCTCTGCGTTTGTCAATTCAACAACACGTTGTTCGAATTCGCTTAAAGATTTTGCTTCTTCAGCAGGCTTTTGCTCAGCAGGTTTTTGTGTTTCAGTTTGAGTATTGTTATTTTCAGCAGGTTTTTGAGTTTCTGGTTTTTGAACTTCTTCAGCAGGCTTTTGTTCAGCTGGTTTTTGAGTTTCCTCAGCAGGCTTTTGAGCTTCTGGCTTAGCTGTTGGTTGTTCAGTTACAACATTTTCAGTAGGCTGTTGACCAGGAATGAAGCAATCTTGTTGGAATTGACCTTGATTCCATTGTGCTAATGACTCAACTCCCATAGATTGTAAGAATGCTTGTAATTCTTGTTGGCTCATTTGCTTCATCATTACCTTTGAATGCTGAATATTTTGAACCTTTATGTTAGATGGTTGTACTGTTGCAGCTTGTGCATCTAAAGAAGATACTCCTAAAGTAAGAGCTGTTGCAGCAGCTACAGATAATAAAACACGCTTTTTCATGATGTGTGTCCCCCTATATAAAGTTTTAATTTGTTTTCACACGATTTATTTTTGACAGCCTGTCTGACTGACAAATCCATCGTAGCATACAATTTGCGAGAAAAAAGATGGAAAAAAATTCATAGACTTCGAAATTACCTAATTTATCCTAAGAGGAGAAAAGGGTAGAAATGAGAGAAACATAGAGTGTAAAAGGAATTTCTAGCATTTTTATACTTGGTTTTAAGAGGGTGTTTTTGGATAAATCTACCTAAATCGAAAATGAAGAATCCTATTGTATCAATGGTTTTAGCATTTTATTGAGGAATATACTGGATTGATTTTTACAAAACTGTAATGTTTCTGTTGTTCTTTTTTATAATAAAGTAACATATTTTTAATGTTGTAGCAGACAAAAAAGCGGCTATCTCTTTACATAGACGAAGGAGATAGCCGTTTTCCTATTATTACGTATGTTACGAGTTATTACGAGTTGGTTTCAATTGCTTCTAATAATAAATCTACAATGTGAATTCCTCTCATTTTATGAGAAAGATCTTCTCGTTCAATACCTAATTTCATTTGTAATAGACAACCTGGATTTGCAGTAACAATTGTCGCCGCGTCTGTTTCATGCACACGGTCCATTTTATAATCTAGAAATTCCATTGATAACTCTGAATGAACAATATTGTAAATACCAGCAGAACCACAGCAACGGTCCGCATCTTTCATTTCACGGTATGTTGAGCCTTGGATGGCCTCTAGTAACATACGAGGCTCAGAAGATGTTCGCATAACATTACGTAAATGACAAGAATCTTGATACGTAATGATCTGCGGCGTGAGTCGTAAGTCAGTACGTTTATGGAAATCTAATTCTACTAGTATAGCAGTAATATCTTTAATTTTAGAAATAAACTGCTTTGCTCGTTCAGCCCACTTAGGATCATCTTTTAATAAATAATCATAATCTACGAGATAAGCTCCGCAACCACCTGCATTCGTAATGATATAGTCGATTTGTAAATCTTCGAACGCTTGTATATTTCGTTTCGCCAATTCCTTTGCCCCACTTTTTTCACCAGCATGTCCGTGTAATGCTCCGCAACAACTTTGTGTTTTCGGAATAACGACATCACAACCAGCTAACTGAAGAAGTTTCATCGTTGCGTTATTTGTTTCTAAAAACATCGTATCCATTAAACAACCTGTGAAGAATGCAACTTGTTTCTTCTTTGCCACCTCAGCAGGTAAAAATTCAGGACGATCTTTCATTGCTTTCATTTTAGGGACTTTTGGCAAAACGAGATCCATCGTTGCAAGTGTTTCAGGGAATAACTTCATAATACCCGTTTTATGTGTTAGCGTTTGTAAACCAGAACGCTGGTAAAATCCGATTAGCCCTGTTAGTGTTCTCATTCGGTTTTGATGCGGGAATAGTCCTTCAAAAACGACTTTACGAACAGCTCTCACGGGCACTGAGAATTTTTTGTTTTGATTAATAATGTCACGAGTTTCTTCTAATAAATGTCCATAATTAACACCAGATGGACAAACGGGCTCACAAGCACGGCAGCCTAGGCAAACATTTAAAGTATTTTCAACATCTTCATCTGGATCAATTAAACCATCTACGACGGCTTTCATTAATGCGATACGACCGCGTGGTGAATGTGATTCTTTATATCCAGATTGAATGTAAGTAGGACAAGTAGGTAAACAAAAACCGCATCGCATACAATTTAATAGTTCATCTTCACTTAATCGTTCTTTAAATTCCTTTTGAATTTTTTCTTTATTTAATGTTGTCATCGCTCAACCACCACTCTTTTACGAGAGTCTTTCGCGAACATCTTTCCAGGATTCATAATGTTGTTTGGGTCGAAGGCTTGTTTAATCCCTTGCATAGCAGCAATACCTTCTTTACCTAATTTCATTTCTAAATAAGGAGCTTTCATCGCGCCAACACCATGTTCACCAGTAATCGTGCCACCAAGCTCAATCGCTTTCGCAAATATTTCAGCAAAAGCCTGTTCAGCACGGTGCATTTCTTCTTCATTACGGGCATCTGTCATACAAGTTGGGTGCAAATTGCCATCACCAGCATGACCAAAAGTACAAATAGGAATATTATATTTCTTTGCAATTGCATTAATAGCTTCAACCATTGGAGCTATTTGTGAACGTGGTACAGTTGCATCTTCTAATATTGTCGTAGGTTTTAGTCTTGCAAGTGCTGATAGTGCACTACGGCGTGCTGTACGAAGCGCATCTGCTTCGGCTTCATCTTTTGCAACGCGAACATCGACCGCATTCATAGCACGGCAAACGTTAGCCATTTTTTCGATATCGCGATTGACAACCTCGGGCGGGCCATCTTGTTCAATTAATAAAATTGCTTTGACGTCAGTTGGTAAACCGATTTGTGCAAACTCTTCTACAACTTCAATTGTTGGTTGGTCTAAAAACTCAAGTGTCGCCGGAATAATTTTATTTGCAATAATAGCAGAAACAGCTCGAGCAGCTTCATTAATATCTTCATATAGCGCAAGCATCGTTTTCTTCGTTTCAGGCATAGGGACAAGTTTTAATATAGCTTCCGTAACAACACCAAGTGTTCCTTCAGAACCAATAAATAAACGAGTTAAATCATAACCAGCTACATCTTTTGCTAATTTACCGCCAGTGCGAATGATATCGCCGTTCGGTAAGACAATTTCAAGCCCCATTACATAATCACGTGTTACGCCATATTTTAAACCACGTAATCCGCCGGAGTTTTCATTAATGTTACCGCCGATTGTAGAAATTTTCATAGAGCTTGGATCTGGTGGATAAAATAAACCTTTTTCTTCTACTGCTTTAATAATATCAAGTGTAATAACGCCAGCTTGTACAGTAATTGTTAAATTCTCTTCGTCAATTTCTAAAATATTGTTCATATGGCGGAAAATAAGGACGATACCACCTTCAAGTGGACACGTTCCAGCACAAAGGTTTGTTCCAGACCCGCGAACATATACAGGGATTTTATGAGTGTTACACACTTTTAACACTTCGGCTATTTCATTTGTATTACGAGGAGCAATGACTGCATCAGGCATCGCTTGGAAGTTTGGAGTGGCATCATAACTATAAGTTAAACGTCCCATATTGGATGTATCTACATTATCTTCACCAACAATAGATACGAATGAATCAATAATTTGCTTTTCTAACATTGGAAATCCCCCTCAAACTGTTAACGTATTTCGTCATAGTAAAAAACGTTTTAACAGTGCTTTCATTATAATGATAAAAAAGTCGGGGGATTCTTTCTATGTACAATCATCTAAAGATTAATCTGTTTTATCGTTATTTTTTGTATGATTATCTAATAAGAGGAGTGCGAAGTATAAAATATTTAAATCTTTGAATTGTTTCGGGTCAAGTCCTATATGTTCTTCAATCTTTTTTAGCCTGTAATGCAATGTGTTAATGTGTATATGTAATTGCTCAGCTGTCTGCTTATAAGATTGGTTATAATCGATAAATAAACGTAAAGTGTGCATAAGCTCAGGAGATGATACTAAGTTTTCAATGGTACGCTCTAGAAACTGTTCCCGAGTTTCAGTAGAAATATCTTGTAAGCACATTTCTAAACGTAAATCTTCATTAAATACAATTTCTTTCGTTTTAAGTGATACTGAAAGGGCGCGTAATGCTTGTTCGTACGATAAGGTCATATTGCTTGGTGTAACTGTTTGTCCAATCCCGATATATAAAGTAATAGAAAATAAAGTTTCACAGTCTCGTTTTAACCGTTTTAAAAATTGAAAGGTTTGCTCTTTGGATTGCATTGTTGTAAACAAAATAAACCGATCATTTCCCCAGCGAACAAATAAATTTTCTTTTGCTAAAATGTTGCGCATATGTTGCCAAATTTTACGCTGGAGCATCGTATTATCTTGGGCGATTGATAATAAAATAAGTTGTTTCTTCTTATATAAATCAATGCCAAGCGTTTTTGCACGATCGAGAAAACTTGGAGACCAGTCTGTATTTTGAAGCCAATCAAAGACAAATGCTTCATAAGAACGGTGCTCAAGTTCTAGTTGTTCTAAAAAGTAGTTTTCATGGATTAATAATTCGGTCATCTTACGTAATATTTCTCCGTATTGTGAAATATTTTCAGGTTCTCCTGTAATTCCAATCACGCCGATTACTTCGTCATGGAATAGTAAAGGAAGATTCATACCAGCTTTTACACCTTGCAGTCGTCGTTCATCATCTTTTGTAATAATGACAGTTTTCTTTTGTTTCGCACAGCGGAGTGCACCTTCATGAAATTGACCGATTCTTTCCGCATCTGTACTTGCGATAATAACGCCTTGTATATTAATAATAATAATGTTTTCAGTAATTAATCTGCGTACTTCACGTACAATTTTATTCGCTAAATCAGGAAAAAGCATAATTTACACACCTCAAATTCTATTTGTTGTACATTATATATGTAAGTTTATTAATAAAGGAAGATTTCACATTTTCCACACATTTATTTGTTATTTTACAATTATAACGAAATCATCCGAAGATGGAGGGAATCTTTTGAGAAAGTACGTTTTTCTTCTCTGTTTTTTATTTCTATTAGTAGGGTGTCAAGGAAGTCTGTATACACCGATTACTAAAGATAAAAGTGTTATTATAACAACAAATATAAAGGAAGGTAGTATTAGTTTTATTGATAAAAAAACAAAGAAGCTATTAACAACATGGGAATTAAATGAGCCGATTGCGGGGGTTACGCTACTTCCAAATGGCGAGGAAATACTTGTTTATGGTAAGCAATTAGAATATATGTATGTATATTCACTAGCAGAAGGAAGACAAGTGGACAAATATAAGACTGGAAAAGGAATTGCTAATGTTATCGCATCAGATGATGGAAAACATTTATTTGCTGCCGATCAAAATGAACAAAAGGTAAGGTTCTTTACGATAAAAGGAAAAGAGACAGGGAGTGTTTCAACAGGAAAAGGGCCGATAACGATGGTAGAGCATCATAACCAGTTATCTGTACTCAACTTTTATGATACGAAGCTAACGACTATTGATACAAAGAAAAAAGAAGTGATACAGTCCTTTATGATTCCGCCAGCATCAACAGGAGCGACGGTTAGCGCTGATGGGAAAGAAATATGGATTGGTGGACATGGTGATGGAAGTCAAGTGAATGAGAAAGTATTAGTGTATTCTTTACAGAGCGGAGAGATGATGCGTTCTTTACATGCTCCGTTTATGCCTGTGAATATAACAAAGGATGATAAGTATGTATATGCGCTAAGTCACGGTTCAAATACGCTTAGAAAGTTTGATGCAAGTACGTATCAAGAGGTAGGATTTGCAGAAGTAGGATCTAATCCATTTGCATTTTTGAAAAGCGGTGCAGAAGGATATGTAGCTAGTTATGATAGCGATGAAGTATGCGTAATGGATATGAAGAATATGAAAATAAAACAAACAATTAAAGTCGGAAAAGGACCGTTTCAACTCATAGAGAGAGAAGGGGAAGGACAATGAGTAAATATAACGTGCTAGTCGTAGATGACGAAAGTGATATGAGGCAACTTGTCGGAATGTACTTAGATAACTTCGGATACGAGTGGGGAGAAGCTGAAAATGGAAAAGAGGCACTTCGAAAATTAGAGACGGATCATTATGATTTCGTTGTACTAGATATTATGATGCCTGAGATGGATGGGCTTTCAGTTTGTAAAGAGATTCGAAAAACGTCGGATGTACCTATTATATTTTTAACAGCAAAAGGTGAAGAGTGGAATAGGGTGAACGGCTTACGTATGGGAGCAGATGATTATATTGTAAAGCCATTTAGTCCCGGTGAACTAATTGCTCGTATGGAAGCTGTTTTAAGACGATATACAAAGCAAGAACAGCAAGAAGAGATTCAATTTGGACCGATTCTTATTAATGAAAAAAGTAGGAGGGTCGAGACGAATGGTGAGACGATTCCTCTTACGGTAAAAGAGTTCGATTTACTATATTTTCTTTGCCAACATAATGGACAAGTATTTAGCCGGGAACAATTGCTTGAAAAGGTGTGGGGATATGATTATGCAGGAAGTACAAGAACGGTAGATACGCATGTGAAAACGATGCGTCTAAAGCTAGGAGAAAGTGGAAACTACATTCAAACCGTTTGGGGTGTAGGTTATAAATTTGAGGTGTAACGTATGTTTACGATGGTACAAAAGCTTTGGCTTACAGTAGTATGTGCAGTATGTGTAACAGTTTCCTTTCTTTATTTTGTATCTTTATACTCATATGAAAAGTTATACGTTGATAATTTAAAAGATTCATTAGTAATGGAAGGGAAACGTCTTGCCACGCAATATGATAAACGTGAAGGAGTATCCACTTTTGAAGAGAAAGTAAGGGCGTATGATCAAATATCTAGTTCAGATGTCCTTTTCGTATACAATCCGCGTGATTTAAGCGCATGTTTGCCTTTTGATGTGCACCATCATTCTCTTATAAGTGAAGGGGATAGACAGGCGCTATTAGATGGGAAAACTGTGACAAAGATAGGGTATGAAGAACATTTTGATCGTAATATTATGGGTGTTGTCATCCCTGTTTTAGATAATAAAAAATTAGTTGGTATTGTATACTCTTATATTCCTTTAAAAAGTATAAAAGACTTAATATTTGATATGGGTCTTATTTTAGCGCCGTTAGCACTTGCAATGATTTTAATTACAATATGGATTGGTAGAAAAATTATTATCGCTATTACGAGACCGCTTTCGCAAATGGAACGAGTTGCAAATCATTTGGCTACTGGAGATTTCTCAGAGCGGATTACAATTTCTTCAGAAGATGAAATTGGACGATTGGGAAAAGCTTTTAATAAAATGGCAAATTCTTTAGAAACAGAAGATGTAAAGCGTAAGGAATTTTTAGCTAATGTTTCGCATGAACTTAGAACACCGCTTAGTTATATTAAAGGATATAGTGAAGCTATTTTAGACGGTGTAGCGAAGGGGCCGCAGCAGGAAAAAGTAACGCAACTTATTCATAAAGAAGCAGGTCGCATGCAGCGCCTCGTTCATGATTTATTAGATCTAGCGCAGCTAGAAGGTGAACACTTTCCCCTAAAGAAACAACCTATCGTTTTTTCACAGCTTATTGAAGATGTACTAGATACGTACGAGTTACAGTTTATAGAAAAAAAACTTCGTATTTCAACGAATTTAAATCCTGAAATTATCGTAATGATTGATGAGGATCGTATGCAACAAGTACTTCATAATGTGTTAGATAATGCGATACGTTATACAAATCAAAACGGGGATATCATAATAACATTAAAGCAAATTGATGATTATTGTGAATTGCACATAAAAGATACAGGAATAGGTATTGATAGAGAGCATTTAGAAAATCTCGGGGAACGCTTTTACCGAGTAGATAAAGCGAGAAGTCGTCAACACGGTGGAACAGGTTTAGGCCTTGCAATTGTAAGGCAAATTGTTCATATACATGATGGTGAGTGGAGAATAGAAAGTGAAAAAGGAAAGGGAACGACAGTTATTATTAAATTAAAAGCACAAGATGAGGAGAGCATATTCTAACTTTTGGAATATGCTCTTCATATTGAAGGTAAATAGTTACGCGTAAATGTATTAATTAATATTAAACAAATATCAAAAAATTGACTATTTTATGAACAAAACATTTGTACTTCTTACTAATTCGTTCTAAAATAGTTATGGATGCTAAGTTCTTATAAAACGTTACAATTGTTGTTTGGAAGATACTGAGGTGATTTAACTGGAGTACAAATCTATTAAACCGAAAAAAATTTACGAAGAAGTATCTGAAGCTATTTTAACAATGATTAAAAATGGTACGTTAAAACCTGGTGACAAACTACTTCCTGTTCATCAATTAGCTGAGCAGTTTCAAGTTGGCAGATCTGCTGTTCGTGAAGCGCTAAGTGCGCTAAGAGCAATGGGCTTAATTGAAATGAAACAAGGAGAAGGTACATATGTAAGGAATTTCGATCCTTCTTCATTAACGAAATCACTAAATAACAAGTTATTAATGAAGAAAGAGGATATTTTGAATTTATTAGAAGTACGGAAGGTGCTCGAAGTGGGGGCAGTTCGAGCGGCAGCGGCAAAACGTACGGAAGCTAATTTACAAAATATGAAGCATTGGTTAGATGAAATGGCAAAGAGCATTGGAGATGAAAAGGCTGGCGAAAAAGCAGACTTTCAGTTCCATATGGGAATTGCAGAGTCTTCGCATAATAACATCTTACTTGAGCTCATGAATCATGTTTCAGAGATGATTGCTGAAACGATTGGTGAATCAAGACGCATTATTTTATATGGTGAACAAACAACATCAGAACGACTTTTAGAAGAGCATCAATCTATATATAATGCGGTGTTAAAGCAAGATGTGGAATCAGCGCAGCAAGCAATGCTAAATCATTTAACAAATGTAGAACATATTGTCACAGGTAAAAGCGATATAAATTCGTAATTTAATCTTTTAAAATTCTAATTTTCTGATAAAATAGAGAGATTAAGTAAACGTTTTCTTTAGAAGAGGGAGAGGATAGGCCATGGTTGAGCCTACTTCTTCTAATCTTAGTCATCTGATGACCATATGATTGTTGGCGAAGTTGTAATGAGGGGGAATTATAGTTATGAAAGTTACTTTATTTGTTACTTGTATAGTCGATATGTTTGAAACAAACGTCGGCAAAGCAACAGTTGAAGTATTGGAGCGTTTAGGTTGTGAAATTGAATTTCCAGAAGCACAAGTTTGTTGTGGTCAGCCTGCTTATAATAGCGGCCATGTAGAAGCAGCAAAAGAAGCGATGAAACATATGATTGAAACTTTCGAAGATGCAGAATATATCGTTACACCATCTGGCTCTTGTGCGACAATGTTTCATGAGTATCCGCATGTTTTTAAAGATGATCCGAAGTGGGCTAAACGTGCACAAAAGGTTGCTGATAAAACATATGAATTCACACAATTTATTGTAGATGTTTTAAAAGTTACAGATGTTGGTGCAAGTTTACCAGGAATAGCTACTATTCATAAATCGTGTCATATGACACGCCTGCTTGGAGTAAAAGAGGCACCAGGAATTTTATTATCAAACGTAAAAGGATTAACTGTGAGAGAACTGCCAAACGTGCAAAATTGTTGTGGGTTTGGGGGAACGTTTTCAGTTAAGATGACTCCAATTTCTGAGCAAATGGTAGATGAAAAAGTAGATAGTGTAATGGAAACAGGTGCAGATTATTTAATCGGTGCAGATTGTGGGTGTTTGTTAAACATTGGCGGACGTATTGAGCGTTTAGGAAAAGAAGTAAAAGTAATGCATATTGCTGAGGTCTTGAATAGTCGCTCATGAAGGGGGAACATAAGCTATGTCTATGAAAATCAGTGAGAAAAAATTTAATGATCGCGTTGGCGATGGAATTCAAGATTCGTTTATGCGCGGGGCAGTATCTTCTGCACAAACGCGTTTATATACAAATCGATTGAAAGCAGCTGAAGAGTTAGGAAACTGGGAAGAGTGGCGTGAACTAGGTGAACAAATTCGTCAACATACGTTAGAGAATCTTGATTATTACTTAATGCAGTTAAGTGAAAATGTATCAAAAAGAGGCGGTCACGTTTACTTTGCGAAAACGAAAGAGGATGCAGCAAAGTACATTCAAGACGTTGCAAAAAAGAAACAAGCGAAGAAAGTTGTTAAATCAAAATCAATGGTAACTGAAGAAATTAGTATGAATCATGCCCTTGAAGAGATTGGTTGTGAAGTGTTAGAGAGTGACTTAGGAGAGTATATCTTACAAGTAGATAACGATCCACCATCACATATTATTGCGCCTGCACTTCATAAAAACAGAACGCAAATTCGTGATGTATTTAAAGAAAAACTTGGATATGAAAATTCTGATGATCCATACGAAATGACAAAGTTTGTTCGTAAACAACTTCGTGAGAAATTTATGGATGCAGAAATTGGTGTGACAGGTTGTAACTTCGCTGTTGCAAATACGGGCTCTCTTTGTTTAGTGACGAACGAAGGTAATGCCGATCTTGTTATGTCGATTCCGAAAACACAAATTGCAGTAATGGGTATGGAACGTATGGTTCCGACAATGGAAGAATTAGATGTTTTAGTTGGTTTATTATGTCGTAGTGCGGTAGGTCAAAAATTAACAAGTTATGTAACAGTAGCAGGACCAATTCAAGAGGAAGAGGTAGATGGACCAGAAGAGTTTCATTTAGTCGTTGTTGATAATGGCCGCTCTCAAATTCTTGGATCGGAATTCCGTTCAGTATTGCAATGTATTCGTTGTGCTGCTTGTGTCAATGTATGTCCTGTGTATCGTCACGTTGGTGGACATTCGTATGGTTCTATTTATTCAGGACCAATTGGTGCAGTGTTAACACCACTTTTAGGTGGATATGATGATTATAAAGAACTTCCTTATGCATCTAGTTTATGCGGAGCGTGTACGGAAGCTTGTCCAGTAAAGATTCCGTTACATGATTTATTATTAAAACATCGTCAAGTTATCGTTGAGCAAGAAGGACGTGCCCCGCTTGCAGAGAAATTAGCAATGAAAATGTTTAGTATGGGCGCATCTTCAGCAGCTTTATATAAAATGGGATCAAAAATAGCACCGGCAGCAATGAGTCCATTTACATCTGGCAACCGTGTATCAAAAGGCGTTGGCCCACTTAAAAACTGGACGGATATTCGTGAATTCCCGGCTCCAAGTAAAGAACGATTCCGTGATTGGTATAAAAATCATAAGAAAGGCGGGGACAAATAATGACAGGATTAATTCAAAACCGCGAGTCCTTTCTAGATAATATCGCAAAAGAACTTGGGCGCGCGCGTAAAACAGAAGGCGTAGAACGTCCAGAATGGAAAAGTAATGTGAATGAAGAAACGTTAAAAGATTATTCACAAGAAGAATTGTTAGAAGTATTTAAAAATCAATGTACAAACATTCATACAACTGTTGTGGAAACGACAAACGACCGTTTACGTGAAGATATTCAAAAAGTAATCGTTGAAAACGGCGGAGGACCTATTATATTATCAGCAGATGAGCGTTTTGATTCCTATGGATTGACTTCTTTATTTAAAGAAGAGCTTCCAAAGCAAAATGTTGAAGTAAATATATGGGATCCTGAGAAAAAAGAAGCGAATATGCGTATAGCGGAAAAAGCGAATATTGGAATCGCATTTAGTGATTATACTTTAGCGGAATCGGGTACGATTGTTGTACAAAGTCATAAAGGACAAGGGCGTTCTTTACACTTTTTACCGACTGTATACTTTGCTATTATTCCACGTGAAACACTTGTACCTCGTATTACACAAGCAGTTCAACACATGAACTCTCGTGTGGAAAAAGGTGAAGCAGTCGCATCTTGTATTAACTTTATTACAGGACCAAGTAACTCTGCGGATATTGAAATGAATCTTGTGGTCGGAGTACATGGACCATTAAAAGCAGTATATTTCATCGTATAAAATAGGGGAAAGCAGGCCGGAAAACGGCCTGCTTTTTTAATAGAATAAAGATAATATGAAGTAGAAGTTCTCTCCTTTTTTTGTTATGTTCTTTTGGAAAGGAGAGGAAGGGATGTTCACTTATTTATATGTATTGTTAACAGGGATGGTGTTTGGTTCTTTTTTTATGGTGATTGCGATGAGAGTTCCAATAGGGGAATCTATTATTACACCGCGTTCGTATTGCCATTACTGCAAGTATACGTTAAAACCGAAAGAACTTATTCCGATCATTTCATTTTGTATGCAGAAAGGGCGTTGTACGAATTGTAAGAGAAAAATCCCGATTATGTACATAGTATTTGAATTTGTTACAGGCAGTCTATTTTTTCTTACTGTGTATGTCATTGGAATAGAACGAGAGCTCATCACCATTTTATCTCTTTTTTCTTTACTTCTTATTATTTCAGTTACAGATTTTGTATATATGCTAATACCTAATCGTATTTTAATTTGCTTTGCTCTTTTGCTTATTTTAGAATGTATTTTTGTACCGTTAGTTACTTGGATAGATAGTATAGCTGGTAGTGGAACTATATTCATTTTGTTATATTGCATGCAAAGGATTTATCCAGATGGTCTTGGCGGAGGTGATGTGAAATTACTTTCGTTACTCGGATTTATAGTGGGAGTGAAAGGGGTTTTTATAACTTTATTTTTAGCATCTTGCTTTAGTCTTTGTTTTTTCGGAATAGGTATAGCGTTAAAACGTATAAAAATAAGAACCCCAATTCCGTTTGGACCTTTTATTAGCCTTGGAGCAATATGTTATGTGTTGGTCACATATGCAAAATAAAGAGGAGATAGAACATGAATGTATATATGGATGATCAAAGAAGTTGCCCGTACGGATATGTTTTGGCAACTACAGCAGAAGCCACCTTGAAATATGTAGGGAGCTAAAAACTCCAAAGTGAAACTTTGGAGTTTTTAATGTTTCATATGAGCTTGTAAAGGAATGATTTCCTCTGTTTGAGCGGCTACTAATTCAGTTTCTTCTTGGTTAACATTAGGTGCTTTCTTTGTTAAGTAATGATATACCATACCAACAAATACAGATCCGCCAATAATGTTACCGATTGTAACTGGAATTAAGTTATGAATAGCCCCAGCGAAAGTAATTGTATCAGGATGTGGTGATAATAAAGATAAGGCAAACAATGATAAGTTTGCTATGCTATGCTCGTAACCAGATAAGAAGAATGTGAAAACGAGCATCATCATCATCATTATTTTTGCTGTGTCACCTTTTACTTGAGAAGGTAAGAAGCAAGCAAGACATACGAGCCAGTTACATAAAATCGCTTTAAAGAATAATTGCATTGTAGGTGTATTCATCTTTCCTTCAACTACTTTATTCATTAAGTGACCGTGATCAATTGCTTCGAAAATTCCAGTTGCGTAAAATAGTAAGGCAAAGAATAAAGCACCTGCTAAGTTACCCGCATAACAAGCAACCCAGTTGCGAAGTGTATCAGAAATAGTTGTTTCTTTTCTTAAAGTTGCCACTGTGAAGTACATTGTATTTCCAGTAAATAATTCAGCACCGCCATATATAATAAGTACGAGAGCAATTCCGAAAAACATGGATGCAGCTAAATAAGTTGCTGGTGAATCTGCAATATGAAAAAAGTTACCTAATTTAAAACATAGTACAATAATAAAACCGATATAAATGCCAGCAAGTGCAGCGCGGATGAAATATTGCATTGGGTTTGTATCTAGCATTTGCTTTTTGCTCTTAGCCAGTTTTACAACATAATCTAATCCTTGTTCTAGCATGAGTAATACGCTCCTTTAGTACATCGTCTATAAATACTCCTTATATGAATAAAGTACATGGATTTGTTCATAGTTTCAATAAGTTTGTGCAATATTTCACAAAAAGGACATACATCTCATAAGAAAGCGTTTGCAAAAGGTAGTATAATGGAATTTTTTCTAAAAATAGAGAGGGGATTGAAACAAGAGAAAAAGAAAAAGCGCTGTAATTACAGCGCTTTTTCGTCTAAATTCTTTTCTACTTTTACTTCTACCTCTTTCGAGAAGAACCAACCGCCAACTGCGATTCCGACTAATATAATCCAGAATGTAAGCTTCCACGGAGTAGATTCTGGGAATGAATGCGGAAGGACATTTAAAGCAGGGTGTGCTAGCGTATAAACTGTTAATTTCACACCAACCCAACCTACAATTAAAAATGCTGCAGTTTCAAGTCCTGGTTTACGTTTTAATATTTGTACGAAAGCAGTTGCTGCAAATCGCATTATAACTAATCCGATAAGTCCACCTGTAAAGATAACGATAAATTGACCTGTATCAAGACTACCAATCGTACCTAATCCTGTTTTCGGTAAAGTCACTGCTAATGCAACAGCAGCTAAAATTGAATCAACAGCGAAGGCGATATCAGCAACTTCGACTTTAAATACAGTCCACCAAAAGTTCTCTTGTTTTTTCTTTTCTTCTTTTTCTTCTGTTTCTTCATGTGTATTCTTTTTAACATACGTTTTAAATAAGTGATTCCCCGCGATAAACATAAGATAAATCGCACCAATTGCTTGCACTTGCCATACATCTACTAGGAACGAAATCATAAATAGTGATCCGAAGCGGAAAACGAACGCTCCTGCTAATCCATAAAATAGTGCTTTTTTTCGTTTTTCTTCTGGTAAATGTTTTACCATGATTGCGAGAACGAGAGCGTTATCAGCTGCTAAAATCCCCTCTAGTGCAATTAGGATGAGTAATACCCAACCATACTCCAATAATAATGATACATCCATGTACATTCTCCTCTCATTTCTATAAAGACTAAACAAGTGAAGAAGTTCCCCACTGTTTAGTTTCCCCATACTCCTGCGTATCAACGGTGAAAGGAATTTGAAAACAAAAAAGACCTCTGCCGTTGATAGGCAAAGGTCTTGCTAGACATATGTAATGAAAATGCCAACAAAGCCGGAAGAACTAAGTTCTACGTAATGACGACTTTGTTTCCAAGAAATAGTTCTTGGACGCTACTCCCCTTTGGAGATATGCTATTATATCCTCATTATATGGATAATTTATACGGTTGTCAACCTGTTAAAATATCTTCGTTTGGATATTTTATTTTTCTTTGTTTTTTACGTGCAAATGAAAAAGCTAATGTTAAAGGCCCCATCTTTCCAAAAAACATCATAAAGATAATAATTGTTTTGCCGATGATTGTTAAGTGTGGCGTCAAATTCATGCTAAGGCCGACAGTTCCAAATGCTGAAAATACTTCAAAAGCACTCATTAATAAAGGAACTTTCTCAGTGATGCTTAAAATTAAAATGGAAAGAAAAATAAACGAAATTGAAATAATAGTAATTGTTAATGATTTGACAATGAGCGTATCTTTAATGGATTTTTTAAACACTACTATATCATCTTGTTCTTGCAAAAATTTAAATACGCCTAAAAACATAATTAAAAAAGTTGTTAACTTAATCCCACCACCAGTTGAAGCACTGCCAGCACCAATAAACATAAGAAGCATCATTAATAAAAGTGAAGGTTTTGATAATGCAGAGATATCAACAGTATTAAATCCGGCAGTACGTGTTGAAACCGCTTGAAAATAAGCAGCCATCCCTTCTTCAAATGGTGTAAAACCTCTCATGGAAATTGAATTATGAAACTCGAATATGAAAATGAAAACTGTAGCAATAATATTGACGATAAGAGTAGAAGAGAGCATAAGCTTTGAGTGCAAAGTAAGGTTTTTAAAGTTTTTCTTTCTTTTTATATCTACGATAACTGTAAAACCAATCCCACCTAAAATAATGAGGGAAGAAATAACGAGATTGACGAGAATGCTATGGGAGTGCGACATTAAGTTATCGCTCCACACAGAAAACCCAGCATTGTTAAAGGCTGAGATAGAATGAAAAAAGCTGTAATATATCCCTTTGGCAATCCCGTATTTTGGTACCCATTCAAAGGAGAGAAATAAAGTAGCGATACATTCTACAGTAAAAGAAAATAAAAATAATGCTTTTGCAAGACGAATGATTCCGCCGACATTTGTTTGGTTTAATGCTTGTTGTAATAAAATCCGGTTTTGAAGGCCGATTTTTCTACCGAGCATAATTGCGATTAAAACAGCAAAGCTCATAATGCCAAGCCCGCCAACTTGTATAAGTGTTAAAATGACACATTGGCCAAATAAGGTAAATACTTTACCAGTGTCCACAACACCAAGCCCTGTAACCGTACAAGCAGAAACCGTTGTAAATAAGGCATCGAGCCATGAAATAGACGTTGTTGTAGCAATTGGCAGTTTTAATAAGCATGTACCGATAATTGATAATGAAATAAAAGATAAAGTAAGAACACGGGGAGGACTCATGCTAATGTTAATCCGTTTCATATCACGTATCGTTCCTTTCAATTTACTCTTACTAGTATGTGAAAAAGCACGATTATGTATGATGAAAATAGAAAGAGGCAGAGAATATCTGCCTCTAAGCCATATGTTATAGTATTATCCGCGTAATTGTTGTTGCGCTAAAGCAACAAGGCGTTTCGTTACTTCCCCGCCAACTGAACCGTTAGAACGAGATGCTGTATTAGATCCTAAGCTTACACCGAATTCTTGTGCAATTTCATATTTAAATTGTTCAAGCGCTTGTTCTGCACCTGGAACTAGTAATTTGTTTGTTTTCACCATGCTGATACACATCCTTAAAGAGTAATCCAGTTTAGCTAAGTGCTATCTGGTAACGTTATTTTATGTGGAAACGACGTACTCATACACGGAAGTAATCGGTGTGATTAGAAGTTATTGGATAGAAAAAAGAGTAGCAAATTTGCTACTCTTTTTTCAGTATTGTCGCTGTACCTTCCACGACAATATCATCAGATTGATTATAGATGTTTGTTTGCAATGTAATGATTTTTTTATCATCCCGTTTTTTAATGACTTCTGCCACTACACGAAGTGTATCGCCGATTTTGACAGGAGCGCGGAATGAAACGTTTTGAGATAAATAAATCGTATTTTTGCCCGGGAGTTTCGTTCCAAGGATGGTAGAAATAAAACTGGAAACGAGCATGCCATGAGCAATACGTTCTTTAAACATTGTCGTTTTTGCAAAAGAGTCTAAAATATGAATAGGATTTACATCTCCAGTCAATTTTGCAAAATTGATAACGTCCTCATCCGTAATTGTTCTTGTTAGAGATGCTTGATCACCGACTTGAATCTCATCGTAACGAAGCTCCGGAACAGTTTGTGCTTCTTGAAATGGATTCATTTTGTCCTCCTTCTTTTCCATATCGAAAAATGTAAGCCATCTTGATGTAGTAGGAGGAAGAAAGAGTTTTGTTTGTGCTGCAGTTAGTTGCCACATTTTTCTTACTTGATGGAAGTAAATAGATTTTTTGAGTTTGCCTCGAACTGCTTTGCGAGTTCTAGTTGTTTGGACTTGAACTCTCCCAAAAAAACTTCTAACTGTTTTTGAACCTCTTCACGTTGCGACTGTTGTTGTTCGATAAAGTGTTTTGTTGTTTCTTCAAATTGGCCGCTAGTTTGAGTAAGAATAGACAAAGATGTTTTCGTAGGCGAAACAGTAAGTTGGTGCATTTGATTAGAAAGCTCATTCCACTTTTCTTGCCACTCGTTAATTTGATCATTTAAGGAGTTTCCAGTTAATTGCTTCACATAGTCTGTATATTGGTTATTGAACTGAGCAGTGAATTGGTGTAGTTCTTTTTCTAGTTCATCTACTCCTGATGTTAATTTATACAAAGCGTCTTGTTGTTGTTTTAACGTTTCTAAAGTAAGTTGCTCTAATTGTTTCCCAGCTGAAGAGAAGAGGGAAAGAGATTGAGACCAGTTTTTCCAAAATGCATCGACTAATTCGTATGGCTTAGTTTCCATTGTTTGACCTCCAAATGTTTTTTTGCATATTGTGAACGCAGATTACTCTGCTGTACCACCAGGTGAAGATGAAGAATCCTTTTCATCCTTTTCTGGAGAAGTAGAAAATGGAAAGAATGCATTGGTGTATAACGTGAAAAACGTCCGCAACATATTTTGATAATGTTCAAAAGAAGTCGCACATGTTGTTAAATATTGCTCTCCATATTCTGTTAAAGAATAAATTCGTTTCGCGGGCCCGCCTTCGCTTGTATCCCAAGTAGAAGAAATAAGATTTTCTTTTTCTAATTTGCGTAGTGTCCTATACACATTACCTTGGTCAACAGAAGAAAAGCCGATGTCCATTAGCATTTGAATAAGTTTGTAACCATGAAGACTCCAGTCTTTTAGACAGAGAAGTAAGAAAGGAACTAAGAAGTTTTTTGGCATGGAGTTTGGTTGTTTCGCTTGGTTTTTTTCCAAACTTTCTGGGTGTTCTGGTTCATTATGTAGCATGATTGTGCATCACCTCATGAATCAGTTAGATGGAATTTTTTGCTTATAAGTGCAATTTACACCTATCTGTTTTTAATGTCAATACATTTGTTAGAAAATAAAGAAAAATAAAATATATACTTGAAGTTTTATTCGGAATATTAGAAAATAGTGAATAGGTTGAATTGTTTCAAAAACGAAAAAGGGAGTGTAGGCGAAGTGATTGATCAAAAATTCGATCCATTGCAAGCATGGAAAAATGCTTATGAACAAACCGAAACATTTTGGGGAAAAGCGCTCAATGAAACAATTAAAACAGAAGAATATTCTGCTTGGATGGGCAGCGTTCTAGATTTGAATTTGTTTTATCAAAAAGCATTAAATGATACGACAAAAAATTATTTAGAGCAGGTGAATGTGCCGACGAGAGAGGATATCGCTAGAGTAGCTACGCTTGTTATTAATTTAGAAAATAAAGTTGATAACATCGAGGAAATTCTAGAAGAGAAAGTGGATTCATTAGGACAAGCTCCTACATTAAAGCGTGATGTTACGAAAGTAAAACAAGATATGCGCACGTTAGAAACGAAAGTTGATCAAATTTTAGAATTGCTAGAAAAGCAAAATGCAGTACTTGCTAAACTACAAGTACCTGTAAAAGAAGAAGTAAAGCCTGTAAATAAGCCAGAAAATAAAAAATGATAATCGCGTTTGTTTATAACGTGTAAAAGAGAGAGGGAGAATCTCTTTTCATGTATAAACAACGAAACATAATTAATATAAATATATGGACTCAATTAGTATGAGTACCAAAATGATTCATAACAATCGTTCACAAATTCATTTAAGGGGGAAAAGAAATGGTTCAATTAAATGGCAAAGTAGCAATCGTAACAGGTGGGGCAAAAGGAATTGGAAAAGCAATTACAGTAGCATTAGCAGAAGAGGGAGCAAAAGTAGTTATTAACTATAACAGCAGTAAAGAAGCAGCTGAAAACTTAGTAAATGAATTAGGAAAAGAAGGACATGATGTTTATGCAGTTCAAGCGGATGTTTCTAAAGTAGAAGATGCAAACAGACTTGTAGAAGAAGCTGTGAATCATTTTGGTAAAGTTGACATTCTTGTTAATAATGCTGGTATTACAAGAGATCGTACATTCAAAAAGTTAAATCGTGAAGATTGGGAGCGCGTAATTGACGTGAACTTAAGCAGTGTATTTAATACAACAAGCGCGGTACTTCCATACATATCGGAAGCAGAAGAAGGAAGAATCATTAGTATTTCTTCTATTATTGGCCAAGCTGGTGGATTTGGACAAACAAATTATTCAGCAGCAAAAGCAGGTATGTTAGGATTTACAAAATCATTAGCGTTAGAACTTGCAAGAACAAATGTAACTGTAAACGCAATTTGCCCAGGATTTATTGATACTGAAATGGTAGCAGAAGTACCAGAAGAAGTGCGTCAAAAAATCGTTGCGAAAATCCCGAAAAAACGTTTTGGTCAAGCTGATGAAATTGCAAAAGGTGTAGTATATCTATGCCGTGACGGTGCGTATATCACAGGTCAGCAATTAAACATTAACGGCGGATTATACATGTAATGAAGGAAGAAAAAAGTGCATATCCATAGCAGGAATGCACTTCTTTTTTTAGAAAGAAATTGACCAAAAAGGAGATAGAAAAAATGACTACATTCGTAACGGAATGGGAAAAGCAATTGGAGTTGTACCCAGAAGAATATCGTAAAGCATATCGCCGTGTGAAAAGAGCGAGCGAAATTTTATTACGCGAACCAGAACCACAAGTTGGTTTAACACCGAAAGAGGTTATTTGGACGAAGAATAAAACGAAGCTTTATCGTTACATTCCAAAACAAGAAAAAACACAGAGAGTTCCAATCTTATTAATATACGCTCTTATTAATAAACCGTATATTATGGATTTAACTCCAGGTAATAGTTTAGTGGAATATTTAGTAGATCGTGGTTTTGATGTGTATATGCTTGATTGGGGCACATTTGGTTTAGAAGATAGTCATTTGAAATTTGATGATTTCGTGTTCGATTATATTGCAAAAGCAGTGAAAAAAGTAATGAGAACTGCAAAATCGGACGAGATTTCTTTACTTGGTTATTGCATGGGTGGCACGTTAACATCTATTTATGCAGCGCTTCATCCGGACATGCCAATTCGTAACTTGATTTTTATGACAAGTCCTTTTGATTTCTCTGAAACAGGATTATACGGTCCTTTATTAGATGAGAAATATTTCAATTTAGATAAAGCGGTTGATACATTCGGAAATATTCCGCCAGAAATGATTGATTTCGGAAATAAGATGTTAAAACCAATTACAAACTTTGTCGGCCCATATGTTGCTTTAGTCGATCGTTCAGAAAATGAGCGCTTCGTCGAAAGTTGGAAATTAGTTCAAAAGTGGGTAGGCGATGGTATTCCGTTCCCAGGTGAATCTTATAGACAATGGATTCGTGATTTTTATCAAAATAATAAATTAGTGAAGGGTGAACTCGTTATTCGCGGACAAAAGGTAGACCTTGCAAATATTAAGGCGAATGTCTTAAATATTTCTGCGAAACGTGATCACATTGCTCTGCCATGTCAAGTAGAAGCTTTACTGGATCATATTTCTAGCACAGATAAACAGTATGTATGTTTGCCGACAGGACATATGTCTATCGTGTATGGTGGAACGGCTGTAAAGCAAACATATCCGACGGTTGGGAATTGGCTTGAAGAGCGTTCTAATTAAAGAGAAGAAATCCAACTAGCGTATGTTAGTTGGATTTTTTTATGGGAAATGACGAAACATAGGAAGGAGAAAAATACATTGTAGGAGTATAATTATGAAGCTTATGACTGGTAAGTTGTTTTGGAATGCTGGGGTTTCTGTACCTTGTTATCCAACGTTAGAAAATGATATGATATGTGATGTGCTAGTAATTGGAAGTGGAGAAGCAGGTGCTCATATAGCGTATTCGTTAGCTAGAATTGGAATGCGTGTTATGCTCATTGAAAAAAGAGCAGTTGCATGTGGTAGCACAGCTGCAAATACAGGATTATTACAATTTGTTCATGATAAATCGTTGACCTCTCTTATTCATACATTTGGTGAAGAGAAAGGGGTACGAGCATATAGACTTTGTTATGAAGCGCTGCAAACAATGGAGACGGTTGTGCCAACTCTCGATATTGATCCCCATTTTATTCCGCGAAATAGTTTGTATTATGCAAGTAGAGATGAGGATATTTCATTTTTACAGGAAGAATATAATACGTTACGCCATTATGGATTTCCGGTTGAATATTTTACAGAGTCTGATATTAAGAAACGTTATTCATTTGCAAAACAAGCAGCGTTATATACAAGCGGTGATGCAGAGGTGAATCCGTATTTATTAGCGCATAGTCTTTTGCATAAAGCGAAACAAATGGGCGCTACTATATATGAACATACAGAGGCATTACATATTAAACAAATCCAAAATGATTTAATTTGTTACACGAATACAGGAAATAAAATCGTGGCAAAAAATATTATTATGGCGACAGGCTATGAAGCAATTTTTGGAAAGAAAGAAAAAAATACAACAGTAGAAACGTCTTATGCAGTTGTGACAAATAAGATAGATCATTTTGAAGGCTGGCATGAGCAATCATTAATTTGGGAAACAGCACGTCCGTATTTGTATTATCGAACGTATCAAAATCGTATTATTATAGGCGGATTAGATGAGGCGCTGAAAATTCAAAAAATCGGCGACACGAAATTATTGCATAAGCGTGATCTCCTTATTAACATTGTAAAAGAAATGTTCCCGCAGTATAAAAATATACAGGCAGAATACTATTGGGCAGCAGCATTTGGTGGCAGTCATGACGGTCTTCCTATTTTGAAAGAAGATAAAAAAATACATAATTTATATTACGCACTGCCGTATGGGGGAAATGGAACTGTATACGGAATGGTATTTGCAAAACTATTTCAGCAGTTATTTACAAATGAAGAAAGTAATGATTTTTCTTTATTTAATCGATAGAAAAAAGGTAGCGAAGTGATGGAATGAGAGATATAAAAAAGTTTTTACAAAAGTTACGCCCCGTGCAACTTATCGTTGTATTTTATTTACTAGCGGTAGTTGTATCGGTAATTTTACTTAGTTTACCATTTGTTACGAAGCCTGGCGTGAAATGGACATTTATAGATGCGCTGTTTACATCTGTTAGTGCTGTAAGCGTTACAGGACTGTCTGTTGTTACTATTTCAGATACGTTTACAACAGCAGGAATTATTGTTTTAGCCCTGATTTTACAATTAGGCGGATTAGGAATTATGGCACTTGGCACATTCGTTTGGATTATAACGGGTAAAAAGATTGGTTTGCAGCGAAGAAGGTTAATTATGGCAGACCATAACCAAGGAAATTTATCGGGTCTTGTAGAATTGATGCGTTCTATTTTAATTGTAATTATTTCGATAGAACTCATTGGAGCAATACTGTTAGGTACAAGATTTTTACTATATTTCCCGACTTGGCAAGAAGCTTATTTTCACGGTTTCTTTGCCGCTGTGAGTGCAACAACGAACGGAGGATTTGATTTAACAGGACAATCACTTATTCCGTACAAAAAAGATTATATTGTTCAAATGATTCATATGTTGCTTATTATTTTAGGAGCTATTGGTTTCCCGGTGTTAATGGAAGTAAAGCAATTCCTTAGTAAAAGGCAACAACAACTATTTCGCTTTTCATTATTTACAAAATTGACGACAATGACATTTTTTGCACTCGTTATTGTCGGAACAATTATGATTTTTCTATTAGAACGAAATCATTTTTTAGTAGGAAAGTCATGGCATGAAACTGTATTTTATACATTATTCCAATCTGTGACGACGCGAAGTGGTGGACTCGCTACAATGGATATACGTGAATTATCACAACCAACGCTTTTATTTATGAGTATATTAATGTTCATTGGAGCATCTCCAAGTTCAGTTGGGGGCGGGATACGTACAACAACATTTGCTGTTAGTATATTATCGCTATATACATTTGCAAGGGGCGGGAGAACAGTCCGTGTTTTCAAACGTCAGCTACATGAAGAGGACGTGTTGAAAGCATCTGTCGTTATGACAATGGGGATTTTATTATGTGCATCAGCGCTATTCATTTTATCCATTACGGAAAATGTACCGTTTATGAGCTTGATCGTTGAAGTTTGTTCTGCTTTCGGGACGACTGGACTATCAACAGGTATTACTCCAGAGTTAACAACTGTTGGTAAACTTGTACTCATTGTACTTATGTTTATCGGACGCGTCGGTATTTTAACATTTATATTAGCTAGTGGTGGAAGAGAACAACCACCTCGCTATAAATATCCGAAAGAGAGAATTATTATTGGATAGTATGAAACCATTCTACCTACGTTAGGTAGAATGGTTTTTTTAATCGTTAATTCCAAATTGAGGGTGCATAAAAGCATCATTTTTGTTATCAACTTCGTTTTTTAGTAGTTCTTGATTTTCTTCTGAAATCCATCCGATATCATTTGTAGGATGAATCCATTCTTCTCCAGCCATAATGGCAGGATCTATTTCATCACTCCAATTATTAAGGGGACTGTTCGTGGAATCATATTTACTGTCTCCGATTACAACGTCGTATTCATTAATAAAAGGTTGTTGCATTTGCTTTCCTGTGCCTTTAAATGATGGGAAATTCATTTGATGCGGGAGCGTCTCGTCTAAAATTGGCGATTGGATCGTTTCTTTTTTTTTCAAAGTAATCGCTCCTTTTTGTAATGGCTTGTTCGTATGTAGTATTTCCATCTATAAGCTCTTCTGTACTTGTTAACACTTCCCAGTAATAATTACTGTAAGTTGTTTCAAACTAGAATAGAAAGTTATTCCGTGAGAGCAGGTGAGTATGTTGGTAAAAAGAAAAGTAAAACAAAATGCAGCAATTAATAATAATAAAACTCCGAAAGAAAGCTTACCAGATGCAGAATTTGCATTAGAGTATGAAGGAGAAAATAGTGCGAAGTACGCAAATCGTAATTCAAAAAAAGGTAAACAAAAATGAGGCGTTTTTTACAAACGCCTCATTTTTTTGTGGGATTATAAAGGTTTTTTTAATTATTTGTAAATTTCACGTTAGATATTAGCAGAAAAATGCGAAAAAACATAGAAGTAGCAACGTATTACACAAAAACAAACAACAAACAAAAGATTAATGTTGGTTTAATACTGCTTTTACACTAGTTGTTTATATTTGAGTTGTACATAAGATTTGTAAAAGGAGAGAGAGACAGTGAAAAAAACAATCTTTAAGGCTGTAGCAACTGGAATGGTATTTTCGTTATTAATGGGGTGTGGTGCAAAGAAAGAAGAAAGTGCTGGAGCAAAAGTGAAAGATGATAAATTATCTGGATCATTAACTATTTACACAGCGATTGAAGAAGAGCTTGTACCGATTTATCTTGATTCTTTTAAACAGAAGTACCCAGACGTGAAGTTGAACATTGTTCGTGATTCAACTGGAGTTATTACAGCGAAATTACTAGCTGAAGGAAAAAATACACAAGCAGATGTTGTATGGGGAACTGCAGCGTCTAGTCTATTAGCTTTAGATAAAAAAGATATGTTAAAAGGATACTCTCCAAAAGGAGCAAATCGTGTTCTTCCGCAATTTAAAGATGATAAGCAACCAGAAAAATGGGTAGGTAATACGGCATTTATGACGGGGATTGCTGTAAATAAAGAAGAATTAAAGAAGAAAAATTTACCGATGCCAGAATCATATGAAGATTTAACGAAACCAGAATATAAAGGAACGCTAGTTATGCCGCATCCAGCTTCTTCTGGAACAGGATTTTTAACAGTTTCTGCATGGCTACAAATTATGGGAGAAGATAAGGGCTGGGATTACATGAAGAAACTTCATGATAATATGGCAACTTATACTCATTCAGGTTCAAAACCAGCGAAATTAGCAGGAGCGGGTGAATATCCAGTTGGTGTGTCAATGGTTTATAGTGCTTTGAAAGAGAAACAAAAAGGTGCACCAGTTGAAGTTGTACTGCCGAAAGAAGGATTAGGTTGGGAAGTAGAAGCGAATGCACTTATTAAAAAAGATAATGCAAAAAATGATAAATTAGCACAAGCATTTTTAGATTGGGCAATTACAGATGATGTAATGAAGTTATACTTCGAGAAAAATGGATTTGCGACAATTAAAAATGATTATAAACTTCCAGATGGATTCCCTAAAGATGTGACAGAAAAGTTATATAAAAAGAATGACTTTAAATGGGCAGCAGAAAATCGCGACAAAATTTTAGAAAAATGGGAAAAAGAGTTTGGCCAAAAAGCAGAACCGAAAAAGTAAGTGAGTGGGAGAGAGAAAAATGAGCGAATATTTATCAATTCAACACATTCAAAAACAGTTTGATGCATTTACAGCGTTAAAAGATATTTCTTTTACTGTGAAAAAAAATGAGTTTGTTTGTTTATTAGGCCCAAGTGGTTGTGGGAAAACGACGTTGCTCAGAATTTTAGCAGGGCTAGAAGAGGCAACAACAGGTAGTATTGCTGTGAATGGAAAAGATATTACAGCATTACCACCTGGAAAGAGGAACTTCGGAATGGTTTTTCAATCGTATGCATTATTTCCGAATTTAACTGCACTTGAAAACATTGAATACGGCTTAAAGACAAAAAAATATGGAAAAGCAGAAGTAAAAGAGAAAGCGCTATCGGCGTTAGAACTTGTTGATTTGATGAATGTAAAAGATAAATATCCTGCTCAAATGTCTGGTGGACAACAGCAGCGAGTAGCACTTGCACGTGCGCTCGCTCTGTCTCCCGATATTTTGTTACTTGATGAGCCGTTATCTGCTTTAGATGCAAAAGTGCGTGAAAAATTGCGTAGAGAAATGCGTGATTTGCAAGAAAAAGTGGGAGTAACAACTATTATGGTAACGCATGATCAAGAAGAGGCATTAACGATGGCTGATAAAATTGTTGTAATGAATCATGCGGAAATTATGCAGATTGGGACACCAGAGGAGATTTATCAAAGACCAGCCAATCCGTTTGTGGCAGATTTTATTGGTTCTATTAATTTCTTTTCGAAAAATAACGAAGAACATGCAATTCGTCCTGAACATGTAACAGTTGTACAAAATAATGGTATTAAAACAGTTGTAGAAAGCATGGAATTTCGCGGGTCTGTATATCGGACGGAAGTGCGGGTCATAGAAGAGAAAACACACCTTTATAACGAGAAAATTGTAGTGGATATATTGGCATCAGAAGTAGAGGCGACTGCAATTAGAAAAGGAAAGTCAATTCAAATCTCTTTCTCAGAAAATCATATGTTGTCATATGGAAAGAAGGTCATTGTATAGATGGAGATGTTAGAAAACTTTAAGGTGGAAAGTACGAAAAAAAAGATTAAGAGACGTATCGGTAAAGAAGAGTGGATACAAAGACTATTAATTATTGGTATGCTTCTTTCATTTTTTATCATGCTTGTATTGCCTTTATTACAACTGTTTACACAAGCCTTTTATGATAAAGACGGAGCTTTCGTTGGTGTTGCGAATTTCAGTAAATATTTCACAACACCAACGCTAGTTCAATCATTACAAAATACGGTATGGATTTCGGGCGCTACAACAATTATTTCAGTTACACTCGCTTTCGCTTATGCATATGCAATTGCTCGTACAAATGTTTTTGGAAAGCGCGTATTTCAATACATAGCATTATTGCCATTATTTGCACCGACGATGATGCATGGTATTGCGCTTACATATTTATTTGGTAATCAAGGGTTAATAACAAAAGGGATGTTCGGTTTATTTGAAGGAATACAAATACCGTTATATGGACCAGTAGGAATTGTAATAGCTGAAGTTATGTATACATTTCCACAAGCATTCCTTATTTTATTAATTGCTTTTCAAGGTTCTGATTATCGTTTATATGAAGCTTCTAATATGTTAGGTGCAAGTAAAGTGAAACAGTTTCTTACGGTTACTTTACCTAGTGTGAAATATGGATTAATTAGCGCGATGTTCGTTGTATTTACACTTAGCTTTACTGATTTTGGGGCACCGAAAATTGTTGGAGGACAATATAACGTACTTGCTACTGACGTATATAAGCAAGTAATTGGACAGCAAAATATGTCCATGGGCGCAACTGTTGGAATGATTTTATTAATCCCAGCTATTTTCGCATTTGCAGTTGATCGTATTACGCAAAGGAAACAGGCGAATCTCTTATCTTCAAAAGCAGTACCATACAGAATAATAAATAATAAGAAAAGAGATGTTATTTCATTCGTATATTGTAGCGTAATAACGCTTATGATCAGTCTTTTATTTGTGGCAGTTGGTATTGCTGCAAGTGTGAAAGTTTGGCCCTACAATATGAGTTTTACACTTGAACATTTTAATTTTTCAAGTTTGACAGGAGACGGACTTGAAGCATTTAAAAATAGTGTAATTGTCTCAGTCGTTACGGCAGTTATCGGGGCGATTTTAACATTTGTGTTTGCTTATGCGATTGAAAAAATAGAACAGCTACATTTTTTCAGGAAAGTAGGTTACTTTTTCTCTATTGTACCGTTAGCGATTCCTGGATTAGTACTTGGATTAGGATATGTCTTTTTCTTCAGTCAACCAACAATTCAAATTCTAGGACTTTCAGTAACAAATCCGTTTCATTCCTTATATGGGACAATTGCTGTTTTAGTATTAGTAAATATCATTCATTTTTACTCTGTAACGTTTGTTACCGCAACGACTGCTTTAAAGAAACTGGACCGAGAGTTTGAACTTGTTTCACAGTCGATGAGTGTACCATTCTATAAAACTTTCTTTCGAGTAACAGTACCGATGTGTTTACCAGCTATTTTAGAAATGGTTATGTACTATTTCGTAAATTCAATGGTAACTGTATCGGCAGTAGTGTTCTTATACGCGGCTGATTTTAAACTAGCTGCTGTATCAATTGTAAATATGGATGATGCAGGAAATGTAGCACCAGCAGCTGCAATGAGTGTACTTATTGTTGTTACAAATATTGTAGTGAGAGTTGTATATGAATGGGGAACGAAAGCACTTCGTAACCGAACTTCACAATGGCAAAAAAGATAAGTAAGAAGGGTGATGGATAGAATGAAAATTGAAGCAGTTATTTTTGATTGGGCAGGTACGACAGTTGATTACGGATGTTTTGCACCATTAGAAGTATTCATGAAGATTTTTCATAAACGCGGTGTTGAAATTACAGCAGAAGAAGCACGTAAGCCAATGGGATTATTAAAAATAGATCATGTAAGGGCACTAACAGAAATGCCTCGTATTGCAAATGAGTGGAAGCATGTCTTCGGACAATTACCAACAGAAGCAGACATTAATGAGATGTATGAAGAATTTGAAGAAATTCTCTTTGCTATTTTACCGTACTATGCCACGCCAATTGATGGAGTAAAAGAAGTGGTTGTTTCACTACGTGAAAGAGACATTAAAATTGGATCAACAACTGGTTATACGAGAGAAATGATGGACATTGTTGCAAAAGAAGCAGAGATACAAGGGTATAAACCTGATTTTCTTGTGACGCCAAATGATGTTCCAGCAGGCCGTCCGTATCCGTGGATGTGCTATAAAAATGCGATGGAATTAGGTGTATATCCAATGAATCATATGATAAAAGTTGGAGACACCGTATCAGATATGAAAGAGGGCAGAAATGCTGGAATGTGGACAGTTGGTGTAATCCTCGGTAGTAGTGAGCTCGGTTTAACGGAAGAGGAAGTTGAGAATATGGATCCGTTAGAGCTTCGTGAAAAAATAGAAGTAGTTCGTAATCGTTTCGTTGAAAATGGGGCTCATTTTACAATTGAAACGATGCAGGAGCTCGAAAACGTAATTGAACATATCGAGAAACAAGAACTTATTATTTCATAAAGGAGGCATAGGGTCATGAATGAAAATCATTATTTATTATTAACGCCAGGACCATTAACGACAACAAAAACTGTAAAAGAAGTTATGTTATACGATTGGTGTACGTGGGATGTTGAATATAACACGATGGTGCAAGATGTAAGAAATAGGCTTGTATCGTTAGCGACAAAGGAAGAAGAAAAGTACACAACAGTTTTAATGCAGGGAAGCGGTACGTTTTCGGTTGAAGCAGTAATTGGTTCTGTTATTCCTAGAAACGGAAAACTGCTAGTTTGTACAAATGGTGCGTACGGTAAGCGGATTGTACAAATGGCAGAGATGTTACATATAGATGTGGTGGTCAGTCAAACAGAAGAGTGGGAGCCTACTAATATTGCAGAAGTAGAACAGTTATTGCAACAAGATAAAGAGATTACGCATATTGTAGTTGTTCATTGTGAAACAACTACAGGTATTATTAATCCAATTGTAGATGTATGTAAATTGGGAAAACAATACGGAAAAATTACACTGGTTGATGCGATGAGTAGTTTCGGTGGTATTGAAATAGATATCGCTGAGTTGCAAATTGACTTTCTAATTAGTAGTGCGAATAAATGTATTCAAGGTGTTCCCGGATTCGGTTTTGTCATCGCAAATCGTGATGAATTATTGAAATGCAAAGGGCAAGCTCGTTCTTTATCATTAGATTTATATGATCAGTGGGAAACGATGGAAGAGCAAAATGGGAAATGGCGCTTTACCTCACCAACCCATATTGTACGTGCCTTCTATCAGGCATTGCTTGAATTAGAAGAAGAAGGCGGGGTAAGAGCCCGTTACAATCGCTATTATAACAATCAAAAACTATTAGTTAATAGAATGAAAGAAATTGGTTTTCGAGCGTTAGTAGATGAAAAATATCAATCTTCTATTATTACATCTTTCATTTATCCTGGTGAAGGATTTGAATTTCAGCAATTATATAACGAATTAAAGCAGTATGGATTTGTTATTTATCCTGGTAAAATTTCGAAAGTAGATACGTTCCGCATTGGAAATATCGGTGATGTACATGAAGAAGATATTAATCGCTTAGTTGATAGTATTGCTAAAGGGGTTGTTATAGGGTGAAAGTATTTTGCTTAGGTGGAGCAGGTAAAATTTGTCGTGAAGCAATTTTAGATTTAGTTCAATTTTCATCTTTTGAGACGATTACGGTAGCCGATTTTAATGAAGAGGAAGGCCGAAAAGTAGTAGAGTGGTTAAACGATCCTCGTGTTGATTTTGTGAAAGTCGACGTGACAAACTATGAAGATACCGTTGCAAAAATGAAGGGCTATGACATTGTAATGGATGGCACGACGATAAAGTTAAATGGCTTGTCTACTCGCTGTATCGCAGATGCCGGCTGTCACGGTGTGAACTTAAATGGATTTGGTGAAGAAAATAAATCCCATTCTATATTTGTTCAAAACGGAAAAACATGTTTACCTGGGTTTGGTATGACGCCAGGTGTAACGCAAATGATGGCTATGCATGCAGTAAATCAGCTAGATACTGTAGAGTCAGTTCGAGTAAGCCATGGCTCATATCGTCCGATTGCTTTTTCTGCATCAATTACAGAAACAACGACATATGAATATGATCCACATTTACCATCGCGTACAGTGTATGAAGATGGTGAATTTAAGCAAGTACCTCCGTTTGCGCGTCCAAGAGAAATTGAATTACCAGCGCCTTACGGAAAAACAATGCAGTATATCATCCCACATTCAGAAACGATTACGTTAGCGAAGGCACTGGAGGATAAAGGTGTTGGGCTGATAGAAACGAGAGGTACTTGGCCAGAGCAAAATATGCAGCTCGTTCGTGCTTTATATGATTATGGTATATTGCGTAATGATCAAATTGAAATAAACGGTAAAGAAATTGGTATTATGGATTGTATTTCGAAGTATCTATTAAAATCGAAAGAAGGGGAAGCAACAGAGCTTTATGGTTATGCACTTCATGTAGAAGTAGTAGGTATGAAAAATAATCAAAAACAGCGACATGTATTACACCATACACATCCGCTATCTGACGGTTCTGTAGTAGGTTGGGAGAAATTAAGAGCCTATACAAGAAATGTTGGTATCCCATTTGGAATCGCTACAGAGTTAATTGCAAAAGGAGTAGTTGATAAATTCGGTGTTATTACTCCTGAAGAAGCTTTCGAAAATCCACAAATTATTTTTGACGAACTAGAAAAGCGCGGTATTTATATTCATGAAGAGATTTTCATTGAAAAAGAAAATTATAACTTTGTATAAGTAAGGCAGTTTATGAGGTAGATATAAATGGGGTGAGGCTATGTCTGTAGTAGGTGAAGAAAGAAAGAGGACAATTCTTGAAAAGGTAGAGTTTAAAGGGAAAGTAAAAGTTTCAGAATTAGCGAGAGAGTTCGCAGTATCAACAGAGACGATTCGTCGGTATTTAGAAGAATTAGATCGTGAAAAAAAATTGAAGAAAGTGTATGGTGGAGCCGTTCAACTTCCGGGAGCTGGGATAGAGGCACCGATGTTAGAACGAGAGATGCTGCATATAGAAGAGAAGAAAAGAATTGGGTATAAAGCAGCAACGTTTGTGGAAGATGGAGATGTTATTGCGATTGATGATGGAAGTACACCACTTCAAATGGTGCCATATCTTGTTCATCGTAAAAATTTAACGATTGTTACGAGCTCTTTTCCAGTAGCGACACAATTAATATCTTCTATTAATAAAAAGATGTTTCACGGTGAGGTTTTATTTATTGGTGGAAAAGTATCTCCAAAACATTCACGTGTGTCGGGGTCTATTTCGCAGCAAGTGATTCATCAATTTCATTTTCATAAAGCATTCGTTTCGATTGATGGATTGTTACCTAGCTTTGGGGTTTCTAGCTTTGAATTAGAAAAAGCGAAACTGTCAGAAGCGATGATTAAATTATCAGAGAAAACGTATATTTTATGTGATCATACAAAGGTAGGCGTAAAAGGGAACTACCGAATAGCAGGATTTTCTCGTATTCAACATGTTATTTGTGATAAGAAAATGCCATATAGTTTTGAAGAAGAAGTTAAAAAGCATAATATTCAATGGACAGTTTGCTAGTAAGCGGCGGGAGGTTCCATCTCTCGTTAATTATTAGCAAGGACTAGCCACTCAAGCTTTTATGGATAGTTGGACTTACTTAACAAAATTTTGATATGCTCTCGAATAGTGAGAGAAAAGATTTGCATTCGTGCAAAAAAGTGGACACATTTTCTCATTTCCTTCATATAATTTACCAATAGAAAAAAAGTTGGCTGGAGGAAAGAGGGGACGGGAATGTCGGAACGGGTATATAATAAGCTTGTATTGTACGCGAATGTTTTGCAAAAACTCGGTGTTATTAATGAAAAAGAAAAAAGTGAAATCCTTCATACGATAGGTAAAAAAGCCCTTTGAATAAAGGGTTTTTTTTATTTTTTATCGTCGGAAATATAATTTTAATGTAATATTCTCGTTGACAACGATAATGATATTCATTATCGTTTAATTGTAGGCAATTGATAAAAGTTATCAATTGCTAAAAATTATATAAGACAAGGGGATATTATTTTGAAAAAAAGTTATATTAAGGCGCTAGTAGTAGCAACGACATTAGCTATTCCATTTGCTGCATACTCTACTCCAGCATTAGCAGCAATAAAAATTGAAGCAAACCAGTCGGTAGCAGCAGCTAGTGATCGCACATACGATACTGAGATTAAAATATATAAGGATCAAAAAGATGAGCCATCTATGGTTTCTCAGTACATAAAAAATCCTAAAGTAGCGATTGAAGACGGGAAAAAAATTGTTACTGCAACAGTACAAGATAGCGATTATTTTCAATATCTTAGAATAGAAGATAGAAACCAACCAGGTGTATTTCATGATGTGAAAGTTTTGTCAGAAGATAAGAGGAAAAATGGGACGAAAGTAGTTCAATTTGAAATTGGTGAATTTGAGAAGAAACATAATATGCAAATGCATATACTTATTCCGGCTATTGGATATGATCACAAATATCAAGTTCAATTTGAAATTAAAGATCCAACTTTAGGCGACAAAGAAACAGAGAAACCAGATGATAACTCTAATTCAGGCAATACGGAAACGGATACTCCAGTTGATAGTCAAAACATGATAACAGATAAGAAACTAAGAGAACTTGTTAATAAAAAAGTATTTAATAGAAAAGATTTAAATACACCAATTACGAAAGAAGAGTTATTACAAGTAAATGACTTGTTTTTAAATACGAATGAGATTCTTGAGTATAATGCATTAAAATATATGCCAAATTTAAAATCTTTAACAGTTGCAAATGCGAAGATAAAAGATCCGTCGTTCTTTACGAGCTTAAAGCAATTGAAACATTTGGCTTTACGCGCTAATGAAATTGTAGATGTAACACCACTTGTTAAGATGGATAATTTAGATTCTCTTGATTTAAGTAATAATAAAATTACGAACGTTGCACCATTAACGGAAATGAAAAATGTAACAAGTTTATATTTAGCAGGAAATCAAATTGAAGATATAACAGAATTAGCGAAAATGGAACAACTAGATTACTTGAATTTAGCAAATAATAAAATTACGAATGTTGCTCCGTTAAGTAAGTTAAAAAATGTAACATACTTATCTTTAGCAGGAAATCAAATTGAAGATATTACACCGCTTTATACGTTACCGTTAAAAGATTTAGTACTAACGCGTAATAAAGTTAAACATTTATCAGGAATTGATCAATTGAATCAATTACAAGAGTTATGGATTGGGAAAAATGAAATAAAAGATGTTACTCCTCTAAGTAAGATGACACAGTTGAAAGTTTTAAACTTACCTAACAATGAGTTAAAGGATATTACTCCATTATCAAGTCTAGTAAACTTACAAAAACTTGATTTAGAAGCAAATTATATTTCAGACTTAACACCAGTTAGCAATTTGAAAAAGTTAGTATTTCTAAGTTTTGTTGCAAATGAAATCCGCGATGTTCGACCAGTTATAGAACTAAGTAAAACAGCTTATATCAATGTTCAAAATCAAAAAGTATTTTTAGAGGAAACAGAAGTAAATAAGGAAGTAAGAGTACCTATATACGAAAAAGATGGTGAAATCTCTACAAAAATTCGTCTGAAGAGTGATGACGGCACGTATAGTAACGGTGTAGTTAAATGGAGTACACCGGGTGAGAAAGTATATGAATTTGGAGTGAAAGATCCATTTGCGGATACAGGAATTTTCTTCACTGGTTCTGTTATTCAAAATGTTGTAAATGAAAAAGTAGCTGAAGAAGTAATTGAATTTAAAGATGTGCCAAAGGGTCATTGGTCAGAAGAAGCAATTAACTATTTAGCGAAAGAAAAGTTATTTATAGGCTATGGAAATGGGCAATTTGGATTTGGTGACAACATTACTCGCGGGCAAGTAGCACTTCTAATACAAAGGTATTTAAAATTAGACACTGATTTAGAACAAAAAACGATGTTTACAGATACGAAAGGAAATATGTATGAAAAGGCTATTGGTGCAGTGGTACAAGCTGGAATTATGACAGGATACGGTAATGATAAGTTCCGTCCAGATGGAGTATTAACTCGTTATGAAATGTCAGTGGTATTACAAAGAGTATTCCAGTTAAAGGAAAATAAAAATAGTGTAGAGAGCTTTAAAGATGTGCCATCTGGTCATTGGGCGGAAGGATATGTGAAAGCTTTAGTGGATAATAAAGTATCAAAAGGTAACGGCAAAGGTGATTTTTTAGGTGATGATTTCGTAACACGTGAACAATACGCACAATTTTTATATAACGCAATAATTAAATAATAAATGGGGAAAATACGTTATTCTTTCATTAGAAGAATAACGTATTTTTTATTGTAAAATTAAGTAGGACATAGACAGCGGTATTGGCATGTGAGCAGCCTATTCTTACGAGGAGCGTTGAAACCATATTGACAAAAAGGTATTCTCGTGTGATAATTCAATTAAATTTTTAGAATAATCAAAAAACATTCCTTTTACATAGAAAGGATTTTAACATTATATTAATATTACGCCGGGGGTGACGAAATGTTATTTTTTCTGAAGAAATGGAACGAATTAAAAGATGTGAAAGCAGAATTGGCACTTCGCGATTGGTTTTATGGTACAAAAATTAGTTTATCGATGTGTACGTCAAAAGAGCCATTAACATTTTTAGTGAATGTAGAGGGAAGAGATAAAGGGGTATTTTCTGAAGAAGATTTTATTGTCGTAAATTGCATGTGTGAGCCAGTATTTGAAAACGAAGAAAAACCAGCTACAGAGTCATTTATGCATGCGGATATTTATAAAAAAAGTAGTGCAGAATGTATTTTACAAGTGCAAACTGTAGATAGTCATTTAATGTCAGAGCTATATGGGAAAGAAGGAGAAGTAACATTCGAAAAACGCAGTGTGGAACGTGTTTTTGGAAAAGAAGGTATTACAGAAATGACAATTCCAATTGTAGAAGATGAAAAAAAATTCGCTGATTTATTAGAAAGTAATGTTCCGAATTTTATTGAAGGTGGCGGAGTAGTACTTGTTCATAATTACGGAATGATCGTGTGGGGGAAAACCCCAGAAGAAGCGAAAAAATGGTTGGAAGGTATAGAGTATTTAATGAACTATCACGTAAAGCTTTTAATGATAAAAGGGGCAAAAAGTTCTGTTATATAAGGATGTATTCACAGATATTATCATTCTATAAAAATGAAAGCGTTTTAAAAATAAATTTCACTCATAAAATATAGGTCTCCTTATTATATATAGATTACATGTTGACATGTAAGGAGGAACATATTTTGCGAGTTAAATATCATTTTCTGCCAAAACAGCAGGTGACATTTTGCAAAACGAATGATTCTGGTGAAAAGGCGTTACAAATTATGAATGAAACGGGATTCCGCGCAATCCCTGTATTAGCAGAAAATGAGAAGGAATTCACGGGGATTATTTATAAAGTAGATCTTTTAGAAAAGAAGTGTAATAGCAGATTAGAGGATGTAAGTACAGAAGATGTACTGGAAAATCCAAATTCGTTTATTTTTGAAAAGGATTCTTTTTTTAGAGCTTTTTACGTTATTCGTCGTCTCCCGTTTTTAGCGGTTTTAAATGAGTATAATGAATTTGTCGGCATTTTAACACATTCTAATGTATTTGATGTTATTGAGGATTCGTTCGGTATGCGGACGGGTGGTTATATATTAACAATTGCAACACAAGATTGTAAGGGAACAATTAAAGAGCTTGGGACATTATTAAAAGCATATAATATCGGTGGACTGTTTACGCTTGATAACGGTGATCAATATATTCGCCGTGTTATCGTAAATATATCGGATGAGTTAAATGAAAAAAAATTAAAGCAATTAATTGAAAAGATAGAGAAAAAGGGATTTAGGGTGAGTCATGTAGATTATATCTAAGTTAAACAAGGTACCTATCTGCTATATGTAGATAGGTACCTTGTTTAGTGTGAGAAATGAATCTTATTTTGAAACAGAAGGTGGAGACAATGCTAAATCAGATAAAAAAATAAAGTCTGCATGCTCACGAATTTTAGGAATAGAAGTTTCTATAACACGTGATGTAATTTCGCCTGGAGCCCCAACGTGTCCGATAGCTACCATAATGGGTTTGTCTTGGATTTTTTTTATGAGTAATTGTGCTTGTTTTGAAATGTGACTTACCGTATATACATCATCAAAAAATAATTGGTTTTCAATAATAGGCACGCCTAATTCTTTCCCGATTTTTGGGACAACACTATTAGGGTTTGTTTTACTATCTAAATAAAATAAACCGTGTTTTTTACAGGCAGAAAGTATAAGACGTACAATCCTTTCATCAGCGGTTACTTTTGATCCCATATGATTGTTCATACCTATTGCATGAGGTATTTCTTGAATTGCTTGTTCGAGTCGGTTGTTTATTTCTTCATCGCTTAAATCTGTTGTAATCGCTTTTGGTCCAAGCCACTCTTTTTTTCCTCTAATTGGTTCCATTGGCATATGTATAATAACTTCATGCCCTTTTTTATGGGCAGCTATTGCATCTTGTTTAGTAGAAGGAAGAAATGGCATAACAGCAACAGTGAGTGGAATAGGAAGTGATAACATCTTATCTGTGCCTTTCATATTATTGCCGAAATCATCGATGACAATAGCAACCTTATTCGTATGAGCATTTGCTTGAATAGGAAATAGGAAGAAGGGTATGAACAAGGTGAAGACGAGAAATGTAATAGTATATTTACGCATATAAATATTTCCTTTCTATTTTATTCCGCTATTTGCGGGCAGTAAGACTCCCACCTCAAAATTCGGCTGGAGCAAAGAAGTTAGGTGGGGGATCCACTGCTCGTAAACGCCCGATTGGTGAGGACTAATAATCAGTGGGGATGAACAAAACCTCTACTGATTAAAGTTTCACTTTATCAATCATCATTATGTTTTGCGTTTTTATATAAATTAAACAAAAAATGTCGAAGAAAAGTATATGGAAAATAGAGAATCCGCAGTTTACTTGGTATTTGCTAAAAAAGAAGATGAAAAAAATGTCTATTATTGCGAATGTATTTACAAAGATAGAATAATTTGTAATAATTCTCAAAGTGAGGGTAAAGATTTGTAAATTACAGGGGGAAAATGTTAAATTTTCTGATTCTTCAAATTCAAATAGGATTAAGTGTTTAAAGGGCTAAACTAGAAGAGACGTTGAGAGTATCGAAGAAAAATAAGGGGGATATGGATGTTTACTGTAAAAAGGAAGTACACATTAGAAAAGCTTTCGCATGATATTCATATGAAACGTGAAGAAATGATTCATTTAGGATTAACAAGTGGGTTAAATAGTATGGAGACAATTCAAGTTAGTCAAGAATTGGACAAGCTTATCGTACAGTATCAGCGTTACAAAGAAAAACAAACACCAAAATGGTTTTCAATTATAAAGGTTCCTATTTTTCAAATTGGGTATGAAGGGAAATCGAACAATTTTTGGAGAATGTTTGTGGCTGGTTTTATGAAATAAGTATAATTACCCTTTTAGGATAAGGATAATTATACTATGTGTAATGGAATCTCTATATGAACTGTCGTTCCTTTGTTTTCTTTACTATCAATAAATATATGCCCATTGTACATCTCTACAATTCGTTTACATATAACAAGCCCAAGACCTGTTCCAGTATCTTTATTAGTAAAGAACGGATGAAAGAGGTGTTTTTGAATATGTTTTGGAATCCCTTTTCCAGTATCAATAATTTGCAATTGTGCGTGTTTTTCGTTGTTTGTTACTACAATGGTTAATGTATCACCAGAAGCCATAGCTTCAATTGCATTTTTTGTAATGTTTAAAACCACTTGTTTCATATGGTCTTTTGAGCAACGTATATGAACAGGGTGGTCTGGCAAATGTAAATGGAATATAATATTATGCAAATTCGCCTCAGATTGAATAATTACTGCTACCTCATTAAGAATCGTTCTTACATCATATGTTTGTTCAATGATGGCAGTTGGCTTTCCAAGAATAAGAAATTCGCTTACAATCTCATTAATACGTTCAATTTCTTGTTCAATTACTGAAAAGTAGAACTGATCCTGTTCATTTTTATATTTCTCTTTTAACAGTGCAACGAGTCCTTTAATTCCAGTAAGGGGATTACGGATTTCGTGAGCTGTACTAGCCGCAAAAGTTCCAACCAATTCAATCTTCTGTAGTTCATTTTGTTGTCTTTCTAGTTTTGTTTGCCGTTTTAATAACATATATTGAGCAAGTAAAAATAAAATAGACATTAAAAATAAAGTAGCTATACATTCTATTGAAACTAACTGGTATAAGGTTTGTTGATGAATAGGTAATGGAGAAACAGAGACCTTCCAGTTTAATCTTTGGAGTGGGGTAGTAAGCATGTTAGAATGCTCATCACTTGATTCATTATTATCATCGGTTAGAAAAACTACATTATGTTTATCAGTCACTTCGAAATGATATTGTGGTTTAATAGCATTTAAAGAGGATGAAATGTAGTCAAAGCGTAAACTAGCTAACAATAACCCAGAGAGTTCCTTTTGTTTATTAAATATTGGCGAAGCAATCATAATAGCTTGATGCCCAAGAACGCGATCTGTAATAACTGATGATACAGTTGTTTTCTTAGATTGTAATGCATCTTGAATGTACTGGCGGTCAGAGACATCAACATGCGTTGATTCACCTTCAGATGCGATTGTAATCATCCCATCTGTCGTAGCGTAATATAGACCGGAAAAACGTTCATCATTTCCATCGGTATCATGTACAATCTGTTTAATCCCATTGATGTTCCCAGTTTCGGTCCCTACGACTTTTGCGAGCATTTCTAAGGCAGATATAGCTTCACCAAGGTGATGGTCTAAATAGTCTCTATATAAAAAGAGAACAGTATGAGCAGATAGTTTGTTTGCCTGTTTCATTTGATAAGTGTGATACGAAAAAAATGTGGCACCAATCCCTATCGTTGGCAGTATAACAAGCAGTATGTAAAAAACTATACTTTGTAATTTGACTTTCAAATTTGGTACTCCTTCTTTTTTTATTATCATTATATATAAACTATGTTAAAATTGTCATGTTTTTATTCAAGAATCATTTGCATTATATTAGGGAGAGGAAAAGGGATGAGTGAATATTCATTCGGAAATTGTAATGAAGTACTACATTGCTTTTCTTTTTGTTGCGGAGAATTTAAGTGAAGGGTTGAAATGGTATGACATCAAATAATGAGCGAGAAGACATTTCTCAATCTTTAAAAGTATTTATTGCATTATCCCGTGTACATCGTTCTGTTATGGATACTACAAATAAATCCATACAAAGTAACGGATTAAATCCAACTGAGTTTGCTGTATTAGAATTACTATATCATAAAGGAGGCCAACCACTTCAGCAAATCGGTGAGCGTATTTTAATAGCAAGTGGCAGCATTACATACGTTGTAGATAAGCTAGAGAAAAAAGGGCTTGTAAAACGAATTCCATGCCCAAATGATAGGCGTGTTATTTATGCGCAATTAACGGAGTCTGGAGAGAGCTTTATTGCTTCTATTTTTCCAGGTCATGAGCAAGTTATACATCAGTCTTTTGAAATGTTAACGAAGGATGAGAAGGATGAATTACTTGATCTATTAAAAAAAATTGGAAAGTATGAAAAATGATGATATGTTCCAAAGAAGCTTTGGATAAAGAAATCCAAGGCTTTTTTGTGTGTATATATTCATGACATCATCTACCGCATTTTGCTGAAGAATAAGAGGAGATTTGTAAGTAAGCATTGAATTATAGTAATGATGCATATAATGGAGAGGGGGCTCGTTCATGTCATTTAAAGACTATGAATATAAACGGCCAAATATTGAAGAATTAAAAGAGAAGTTTATTGTTGCTTTAGAAAAGTTCGATAAGGCAAAAACGCTTGAAGAACAACAACAAGTAATTAATTCAATTAATGAAATTCGTAATGATTTTGGTACAATGGGGAACCTTTGTTACATTCGTCATTCTGTTGATACGACAGATGTTTTTTATAAGGAAGAGCAAGATTTCTTTGATGAATACTCACCAGTTGTGCAAGGCTATGGAACAAAATATTATAAGGCATTAATTAATTCTCCATTCCGTGAAGAATTAGAAGCGTATTATGGAAAGCAATTATTTGCTCTAGCTGAATGTGATTTAAAAACATATTCAGATGAAGTAGTGAAAGATTTACAATTAGAGAATAAATTGTCTTCACAATATACACAGTTATTAGCATCTGCAAAAATTGACTTTGCAGGAGAAGAAAGAACGTTATCGCAACTTATTCCGTTTATGCAAGGAAAAGAAAGAAGCGAACGTAAAGCAGCAAGTGAAGCATACTACGGATTTTTAGCTGAGAATGAGGAAGAGTTAGATCGTATTTATGATGAGCTTGTTAAAGTGAGAACGAAAATCGCAAAAACACTTGGTTTTAAAAACTTTGTTGAATTAGGATATGCAAGAATGTATCGTACAGATTATAACGCTGAAATGGTAGCGAACTATCGTCAGCAAGTATTAGATTATATCGTTCCGGTTGCAACAGAGTTAAGAAATAGACAAAAAGCACGCATTGGTGTAGAAAAGCTCGCTTATTATGATGAAAACTTTGAGTTTGCTACAGGTAATCCAACTCCAAAAGGCGATGCCGATTGGATTATTAATCACGGGAAAACGATGTATAAAGAATTATCAGCTGAAACAGATGAATTTTTTAATTTCATGCTAGATAATGATTTATTAGATTTAGTTGCGAAAAAAGGAAAAGCTGGTGGTGGATATTGTACATATATCGAGAATTATAAAGCGCCATTCATCTTCTCAAATTTTAATGGAACGTCTGGTGATATTGATGTATTAACACATGAAGCTGGTCATGCTTTCCAAGTATATGAAAGTCGTAAGTATGAAATTCCAGAATATAATTGGCCAACATATGAAGCGTGTGAAATCCATTCAATGAGTATGGAATTCTTTACATGGCCATGGATGAAGTTATTCTTTGAAGAAGATGCGGATAAATATTACTTCTCACACTTAAGTTCAGCACTTCTATTTTTACCGTACGGTGTATCTGTAGATGAATATCAACATTATGTATATGAAAATCCAGAAGCATCGCCAGCGGAACGTAAGTCAGCATGGCGCAACATAGAGAAGAAGTATTTACCACATCGTGATTATGAAGATAATGATTATTTAGAGCGTGGTGGTTTCTGGCAACGTCAAGGCCATATTTATAGCTCACCGTTCTATTATATTGACTACACGTTAGCTCAAATTTGTGCACTGCAATTTTGGAAACGTGCAAGAGATAATAGACAAGAGGCTTGGGAAGATTATGTGAATCTTTGTCAGCAAGGTGGAAGTAAATCATTCTTAGAATTAGTAGAAGTTGCAAATTTAACATCACCATTCGCTGAAGGGTGTGTAAAAAGTGTAATTACAGAAATTGAAGAGTGGTTACGTGCTGTTGACGACACAAAATTGTAAAAAACATGCACTTTTTTCACATGTTTAACATCGACATAATGGAAAAATGATGAGATAATAAAAGAAAATTCAGAATTATTTTAGGGGGTGTTTCTAATGGGGAGCACCCCTTTTCACCAACAAAAAGGGGGAAAGCACTATGCTTCAATCTAATATGGATGTTAGTTTAGAAACTTTAGTCCACTCATTACAGTCTACACGAAGCACGCTGTTATCAGAAATTGAAATGTTAAATGATACGGAGGTGAATGTAAAGCCACGCCGTGATAAATGGAGTATTATTCAAATTTTGCATCATTTGCATTTAGTTGAACAGTCTGTCACATCTGCCCTTGTATATGCTTTGCAAAAAAAAGAAAGAAAACTTGCTCCATTTAAAGACCTCCAACTTACGCTTGATCGCACACATAAACGAGAAGCTCCTCAACAAATGAAACCAACAGAAACATTAATGAAAAAACTGCAAGGAATTCAATTACTAGAACATTCACGACAAGAATTATTTCATGCACTTCATAGTGTGATAGATGAAAAAGAATTATTTGAAAATGGATTAAAACATCCTATTTTTAATGATTTGAATTTATATCAATGGGTTCAATTTTTGGATTTACACGAACAAAGACATCTTACACAGCTAAAAGAAGCGAAACATGCAATTTTACAGCGGTAAAGTAAAACTTTAATCAAGGGGCATATCACTGATTATTAGTCCGCAACAATCGGGCTGCCATCAAATAGCGGGAAAAAGGAAAAGAAGCGGCGAACCGCTTCTTTTTCCTTTTTTACTCATGCATAGTTTTATTTCTTATTTTGGAATACTACATGAGGAAGAGAAAAAGGAGTTGAAAAGTATGTCAAAGAAAAAGAGAGAAGAAGAGCGTGAATGGAAAGCTCGGAAAGAAAATCAAAAGCCGCATGGAAAGGTGAAAGCTTTTGCAGAATTAGTTGAAGGAACAGAAAAAACGTGATGAACTTCATCACGTTTTTTGTATGAGTGGGAAAGTTAATAAGAAAGTTGTACCTGTACCTTTTTCGCTTATAATATCAATCTTTCCATCCATTGCTTGAATGACGCTGAAGACGACCATCATTCCGAGTCCGGTCCCTTTTTCTTTCGTTGAGTAGAAAGGTGATCCAAGGCGTTTTACTTGTTCTTGATCCATACCAATACCTGTATCTTTTATATATAATTGTATATGCTTATGATCTGGAACTAATGTAAGAATAAGGTCACCACCGTTAGGCATAGCCTCAATACAGTTTTTAAAAATATTTAATAAGCATTGGTTCAGCTTTTGCTTTTCACCAGCTATAAAGAAGGATGTACTTTGTTTTATGTAATGTATACGAACATTTGCTAAATTGGCGAGAGGTGTGATCAAAGACAACGCATGAAGTAATTCGTCCTCTACTTGTAATTGTTGTTCTTTTTCAATACTCGGTTTTGCAAAAGTTAAGTAGTCTGTAAGAACATGATTTGCTTGTTCGATACCATTGATGGCTATGTCGATATATAATTTTCGCTCTTCCTCAGAACATGTATCCGATTGTAAAAGTTGCAAAAATCCTTTCGTTGAAGTTAAAGGATTGCGAATTTCATGAGAGATGGAAGCTGCCATTTCACCGATTAAATGAAATTTTTCAGCATTCATAAGTTCATTTTGGAGACGAACTTGCGTTTGTAATATGTGTAGCAAATATAAAATAAGGATTGTACCAAGCATCGTACATAGTTCGTACACGATAATATGTGGTATATAATCTGCCGTATTTGTAACCTCTGAAAGGAAAAATGGTATCCAGCCAAATCCGAATATGAGGCTGTAGAAGATAGCGAGTGCTATTTTTATACGATTAGAACTTCGGTTAAACAGTTTGTATGTTAATAGTAGAACAATGAATAGTAGAACCGAAGCGATAAAGGATGGGAAAACACCTACCCCTCCTAATAAAAAGCGGTATATGTTTAATACAGCTAAGATGGATGCACCGGCAATAGGACCACCTGTTAATGTACCGACAATTAATACGATATGACGCATATCAAATTGAAATCCATAATTTGTTTTTGCTGCGAAAGTGATACATAGTATGGTAGCGAGGCAACATAATACAATAAATATAGCTGAATTTAATTTAGGAGAGCGTTTCCCTTTTTGATTCCAAAATAAATGATATACAAGCATTGTAACAAGGATGGATAATATATTTAAAAAGAGATAAATAATAAAGAGTTTCAGTGGGATGCCTCCTCTCTTCTCACATTAAATTAATCATACTATAAAATGAAAGAAATGAAATATGAAATAGCGGAAAAAATCAGAAATTTTTTCTGGTAGTATACAATATGTTACAATAATCTTTGTCAATGAAAGAAGAAATTCCGTGCACTGCATGGGAGAGGTTCGCGAACTCCCTCTATAAAAAACTATGGAAACAACAATATCATTAGGTATTGTTTTGTTTTTTTATTGTGACAGTTCAAGAACGTTCTTTCTTCTTATTCGTAGTAGAGAAGGAGAATGAGTGAAATGAAAAAAGAAAAAGCAGTTGTTGTTTTTAGTGGTGGACAAGATAGTACAACATGTTTATTTTGGGCAATACAACAGTTTGCAGAAGTGGAAGCTGTAACGTTTAATTACAATCAACGTCATAAGTTGGAAATTGATTGTGCAGTGGAAATCGCGAAAGAGTTAGGAATTAAACATACGGTACTAGATATGAGTTTATTAAATCAACTTGCTCCAAATGCGTTAACGAGAACGGATATGGAGATTACACATGAAGAAGGTGAATTGCCATCAACATTTGTAGATGGACGAAATTTACTGTTTTTATCATTTGCGGCTGTATTAGCAAAACAAGTTGGAGCACGTCATATTGTAACGGGTGTATGTGAAACTGATTTCAGTGGTTATCCAGATTGTCGTGACGTGTTTGTGAAATCATTAAACGTTACATTAAATTTATCTATGGACTATCCGTTTGTTATTCATACACCACTTATGTGGATTGATAAAGCAGAGACATGGAAATTATCTGATGAACTTGGAGCATTTGAATTTGTTAGAGAAAAAACATTAACATGTTATAACGGAATCATTGGTGATGGTTGCGGTGAATGTCCAGCATGTCAACTTCGTAAAGCAGGATTAGAAACGTATCTACAAGAACGCGAAGGAGCGAGCAACTAATGGATAACTTTTTTGGATTTCGCATCGTAGAAAATTTGCAAAAAATGGACAAGGATATTCAGCGTGAACAACTCAAATATCATAATAAAAGAGTAATGGTCAGCAAGGAATTTACATTTGATGCAGCGCACCATTTACACTGCTATGAAGGGAAATGTAAAAATTTACATGGTCACACATATAAAGTCGTATTTGGAATTAGCGGATATGTAAATGAAATAGGCCTTGCAATTGACTTTGGAGATATAAAAGAGATTTGGAAAAATGAAATAGAAATTTATTTAGATCATCGTTATTTAAACGAAACATTGCCAGAAATGAATACGACTGCTGAAAATATGGTCGTTTGGATCTATGAAAAGATGGCAGAAGCATTAACGAAAGATAATCGTGCGAACGAATACAAGGGAGCTCGTGTTGAATTTGTTCGTCTTTTTGAGACGCCGACTAGTTATGCGGAAGTAAGACGGGAGTGGATGCTCGATGAGTAAAATCCCCGTCTTAGAAATATTTGGTCCGACCATTCAAGGAGAAGGGATGGTTGTAGGACAAAAGACAATGTTTATCCGTACAGCGGGCTGTGATTATAGCTGTGCTTGGTGTGATTCTGCTTTTACATGGGATGGATCGGCCAAAGATCAAATTAAACAAATGACACCGGAAGACATTTGGAATGAGCTTGTAGAAATTGGTGGAGAAAATTTTTCTCATGTTACGATTTCGGGTGGAAATCCTGTTTTGCTGAAAAATATGCAATTTCTTCTTTCTATATTAAAGGAGAATGGAATGCGAACAGCGGTAGAAACGCAAGGGAGTAAATGGCAAGATTGGTTGCTTCAAATTGATGAGGTAACGATTTCTCCAAAACCACCAAGTTCAACTATGCAAACAGATTTTCAGATGTTAGATTCTGTTATTCATAAACTAGCAGAGAAAGATTTTAGTTTAAAAGTAGTAGTATTCGATGATCAAGATTTTGAATATGCAGTTAAGATGCACGAGTGTTATCCGAATGTACCATTTTTCTTACAAGTAGGAAATGATGATACGAAAACAGTGGATGATGCGGTGCTTATAAAAAACTTATTAGAAAAATATGAATGGCTTATTGAAAAAGCTGTGAATTGTAAAGAAATGAATGATGCGAAAGTACTGCCTCAGCTTCATGCGTTAGTATGGGGAAATAAACGAGGGGTATAATGAGAAGGGATGTTTAAAATGGCAGGAAGATTAGATGAAGATTTAAAAGATGTAACATTATTAGGAAATCAAAATACAAAATATTTATTTGAATATAGCCCGGGAATTTTAGAGGTATTTGATAATAACCATCCAAACCGTGATTACTTTGTAAAATTTAATTGTCCTGAATTTACAAGTTTATGTCCGAAAACAGGACAACCAGATTTTGCAACAATTTATATTAGCTACATTCCAGAACAAAGAATGGTAGAGAGTAAATCTTTAAAGCTATATTTATTTAGCTTCCGAAATCATGGTGACTTCCACGAAGATTGCATGAACGTTATTATGAATGATTTAATTAAATTAATGGATCCACGCTATATTGAGGTATGGGGGAAATTTACACCACGTGGTGGTATTTCAATCGATCCATACTGCAACTACGGTCGCCCAGGAACGAAGTATGAACAAATGGCAGACTACCGCATGATGAACCATGATCTATATCCAGAAACAATTGATAATCGTTAATATATAATAGAAAGAAAGGATCTGTATAACATACAGATCCTTTCTTTCTATTATATTATGCATTTTGATTGATGACAGTATAGTTTTTATGACTTACAACTGTAAGAGGTTCCATATCTAGTTCTCTAAAATTCTCCATAATTGTTATATCAACAATAACGGAGTTTTGATTTACCTTTTGAACACGGCCTTGCATTCCACCTTTAAATTCAATGATATCTCCAGTTTCTGCGATCTGCATAAGCAACTCTCCTTGTTCTAGTTTTCCCAAAAAAAGAATAATTTGGGCTTTTTTATTTCCTCCTATTTTGAACTATATTTACTACTTTGTAAATGTTTCCAAAGCAAAAATTCGAAAAATATTCACTTTTTGTAAGAAAATATGTAAAAAAATATTGTTTAGGGGAGGAATGATGAAAGTGCATACATCTTTATATAGGAGTATAATGAAAGGTACAATAACCTACTAAAGTGGGAGGAATTAGGGGCGGTAAAATGAGGTTTGAAGTTGTGGGGAGCTTTATAGCGATTTTATTATTTTTATTTTCTTATATACAGTTGAAGAAAGTGCGTCATCATGAAACAACTACATATTTTGATGGACTGGATGGTGTGCACACATCGATAACACATGATAGTGGTGGGGATATATAACTTTCTTTTTATGCATGGTATGATGGCAATAAGAAATAGTACGTAATATAGTTCGTAAGTGATGAATGGGGAGTGGAAAGAATGCGAATTTCTTTTATTCGTCATGGTCGTTTGGACAGTACTATAGAGCCAATGACAATTATTTCATTTCGTGAATGGATGAAGCAATATGATTTAGGGACTACAGCAAAAGAAACTCCTATACCAATTGAAACAATTGAGATGATTGAATCAGCGAATTTGGTCGTAACGAGTGATCAGAGGCGTGCTGCGCGATCAACAGCCGAATTAACGGATTCTTTATCTTTTATGCAAAATCCTCTTTTTAGGGAAGCTGAAGTTCCAACGAGTTTTTATGCTCCAAAATGGTTGAAATGTAAACCTAATGTATGGATGTTTATTGGACGTACACGATGGATAGCTGGTTATAGTAAAGATGTTGAGTCTTATAAGGAAGTACGAGAAAGAGCAAGGCAAGCTGCTAATATGTTGCACCGCTATGCGCTCGTACATGGACGTATTGCCCTTGTAGGTCATAGTTATTTTAATGCGATGATCGGGACTGAACTGAGGGCAATGGGGTGGTCTGGTTCGCCTATTTTCCATAGGAAGCCATGGGGATGTACAACGTATACATTTCATGAGGCGATGGATGGAAATGTATTAAATACAAAATTAACTTAAAAGAGGCTGCCCCTTTGGCAGCCTCTTTCTCTACATAACAAGCAAAAAAGAATTGTCCTTTTAAGATATAGAAACCAATGACCGTAATGGTTTTATTAGATGGGCATACGGTTCGCCAACGAGCATAACGATGTTATCTTTTTTGTAACCAAGTTTTTCATATAGTGAACAAGCGCGTTTGTTTTCTAAATTAACAAGTAAGGCAATTTGTTCATGACCTTTTTCAGTTGCATGAAGTTCAGCTGCATCGATTAATTTAGAGCCAATGCCACGTCCACTGTACATATTTAAAACTGACAACGTGTCAATATAATACTCATCAAGTTCAGCTTCTTTTTCTAACGTAATGGATTCGTCTTCATGTAGTTCTCTTAAGTGGTGTACGATTGGTGCATCAAGTTGCTCAGCGTCACTACCGTGATAAACGACAATAACTCCAACTACCTTTCCATCTTGTTCAGCCACTAAACAGTTTTCATAGCTCAATCGATTATTTTCTTTTGCGAACCATGTTTCAAGTCCTAGTATCACTTTTGCTTCAACTGTGCTACCTGTGATTTTTTCAGCAATTTCGTGCAGAGCGTTATACAGTAAAGGTGCAACTCCTACCGCATCTGTCTTTTTTGCTTTCCGAATCATAGTATCCCTCCTAGTTCTATTTGTATATTGTAGCATAAAATAAAATAACAAACAGTGGATTGGAACTTTGTTATACAGAGCGTCAAAAAGTTTGATATAGAGAAGTAGCTATGTTAGTATATGATATTTAGTGCGAATATAATAAAGTGATATAGCTATAAAAATAATGAAAGTGAATTACATAATAGTAACGGGATAATTTTACCGTTGTCGACCTATAGAAGATGCGATAAAATAAACTATTACAGAGAGGTGAAATACATGGATAAACAATTAGCAAATGCAATTTTGGATCAGCTGAAAAATGGTGAAATAAAGGAGTATGTTGCGACGAAAGATGTATTTTATACGTTCAGGGAAGTTGTTGTAAATCGAGAAGATTTTAAACATATTATCGGGAACGCACAGCGCGGTGGACAGGTAATTTATGCATATTCAGAAACACCACGTTCATAAATAGAAGATAAAGGAGAGGAGAATTATGGGGGATTTTAAACAAGGCATATTGCCACATTGGGATTACATGTGGAAAGATAGAGCTGGGAATAGGTTTATGGGAATGGTTATGTATCCAGAGAAACGAAAATGTTCAGCAAAAATGCTTCGGAAAATAAAAAGAGCATATGAGCAAGCAATAGAAATTAAAGTAACTGTACAAGTTCAACATACATATCAGTACGTAGAAGGAATGATTGTATACTTTGATGAAGAAGCTCCTGTATGTACAATGCTTGATAAAGATGAGAATCCACATCATATATTTGTAAAAGATATTTTGCGTATTGAGCACCCTGAATAATTTTTTTCATAAATAAATTGAAGTTCCATAATAATAATCTTTTTCTATAATAGTTATCTTTTAGTATGTAACGAGGAACGAAAGAGTATGTATAAATATTTAATAAAGTAAAATTGATAAATGTAATCGTTTTTTGGAACAGATTATCGTTTAAGGTCTGTTCTTTTTTGCGTGATGCTGGAGAAATATATTACTCCAGCATTTACTGTTTTATGACAAAAAATATTGTTAACTTTTTAAAAAATAAGGTTAAATTCGTTGACAACTTTTTTGAAAAGCACTTTATTGACATGAGTTTTAGAATGTTGTTTCATAGTCTTTGTATTGAAAAAAATCGACGGTCATGTCGAAAAGTAAAAGTTAAAAAAAGAAAGAATTTATACATATATCTTGTGTCTTATTTTGAAACGTAATACAATATATAGAGAAATCAAGAAACGACATACAGAGAATATAGATTGGAGAGGGAGGGTCGGAAATGTTAGTTGCATATGATTCTATGACAGGAAACGTGAAGCGTTTCATCCACAAATTAAATATGCCGGCCGTTCAAATTGATGAAGCTCTAGTATTAGATGAAGACTTTATTCTTATTACGTATACAACAGGTTTTGGAAATGTACCGGAACGTGTTTTAGACTTTTTAGAACGCAATAATGAAAAATTAAAAGGCGTATCTGCAAGTGGCAATCGTAATTGGGGAGACATGTTTGGTGCAAGTGCTGACAAAATTTCTACTAAATATGAAGTGCCTATTGTATCAAAATTTGAGTTATCTGGAACAAATAATGATGTAGAATATTTTAAAGAAAGGGTGCGGGAGATTGCGACACATTGAACTGAATAATGAAATCACGCAAATGCAGGACGGTTTTTATCAGCTTCATAAAGATAAAGAGGCATTAGAAGTCTTTATGGAAGAAGCTAGAGAGAATACCGTTCATTTTAATAGCGTGGCAGAGCGAATGGAGTATATGAAAGAACATGATTACTATTACAACGTTCTGGACGAGTATAGCTTGGAGGAAGTAGAAGGAGTTTATAACATCGCTTATGGTGAAAACTTCGAGTTCCAATCTTATATGGCAGCATCTAAGTTCTATAAAGATTATGCGTTAAAAACGAATGATCAAAAACAATACTTAGAAAGCTATGAAGATCGTGTAGCAATTGTTTCATTATACTTAGGACGCGGTGATGTTGCGAAGGCAAAACACTTCGCAAGCATGATTGTAAAACAAAACTACCAACCAGCGACACCAACCTTTTTAAATGCGGGACGAAGCAGAAGAGGAGAAATGGTGTCTTGTTTCTTGTTAGAGATGGACGATAGCTTAAATTCAATCGGCTTTAACATTAATACTGCAATGCAATTATCGAAAATCGGTGGTGGAGTAGCTTTAAACTTATCTAAGCTACGCGCACGTGGTGAGCAAATTAAAGGTATTGATAACGCCGCAAGTGGTGTAGTGCCTGTTATGAAATTGCTTGAAGATTCGTTTTCATATGCGAATCAACTTGGCCAACGAAAAGGTGCCGGAGCTGTATACTTAAACATTTTCCATTGGGATATTATTGAATTCCTTGATACAAAAAAAATAAATGCCGATGAGAAGAGCCGTATTCAGTCTCTATCAATCGGAATTATCGTTCCAAGTAAGTTCTTTGAGCTTGCTGAGAAAAACGAACCTTTCCATGTTTTCGCGCCTTATACAGTATTTAAAGAGTACGGAAAACATTTAGATGATATAGATATCGACGAAATGTACGATGAATTAATGAGCAATCCGAAAGTGAAGAAGAAGCCACTAGATATTAGTGCGCGTGATATGCTTATTAAAATTGCTATGATTCAGCTTGAGTCTGGTTACCCATACTTAATGTTTAAATCAAATGCAAATAACCAACATCCACTGAAGGATATTGGAACTGTGAAGATGTCGAACTTGTGTTAAATATGTAGCACCTTCTAGTAGAAATGCTAGTCGAAAACTCCGTTAAACGGGGAAAGCCTCAAGTTTGAGGTAACCTACCGTGCTAAATCTTATCTTAGAATGAAAATATAAAAGTTCAGAATGTATCTTATTATTTTGTATAGCAGAGTTATTGAACAACATAAAGTAATAAGAGACTTTCTGAAAGATTAAGATAAGTAAAAGCCTAACGACTATCCCATTTGGGAGTAGAGCGCAAGCGATTGGCGTTCGAAAAGCGGAGCACCTAACCAGGTAATGCTGTAGGTGGTGATATAGTCTGTCCTGTATGGTGACATACAGCAGTTGCATGAGCAACGGACCGAGGAGTAGCGAACTCGGTTGAACATTCGAGACAGAAATCTTCCAGTTACAAGAAACTTCTGAAATAAATGATTATGGTACAGAAGACATTATCCGTCGTGATATTAACTGTAACTTAGGATCGTTAAATATCGTAAACGTAATGGAAAATAAAGAAATTCGTGAAGCAGTTCATGCGGGAATGGAAGCTTTAACAGCTGTTTCTGATATGACGATCATTCCGAATGCCCCAACTGTGAAAAAAGCAAATGATGAGCTTCATTCAGTTGGACTTGGAGCAATGAACTTACACGGATATTTAGCGAAAAATAAAATCGCTTATGAAAGTGCTGAAGCGAAAGAATTCGCTCGTACATTCTTTATGATGTTAAATTACTACTCGATTGAGAAAAGTATGGAGATTGCTAAAGAAAAAGGCGAAACATTTAAAGACTTCGATAAGTCTGATTATGCAAACGGCACATACTTTGAAAAGTATGAAACGACAGATTACAGCCCAGTAACTGAAAAAGTTCAGCAATTATTTGAAGGAATTCATATTCCAACAAAAGAAGATTGGACAAATTTAAAAGAGCAAGTACAGAAGAATGGTTTATACAACTCATATCGTCTTGCAATCGCTCCGACACAATCGATCAGTTACGTTCAAAATGCAACTTCAAGCGTAATGCCGATCGTAAGTCAAATTGAATCAAGAACGTATGCGAATGCGACAACATATTATCCAATGCCGTATTTATCAAAAGATACGTTCTGGTACTATAAATCTTCTTATGATATGAATCAGTTTAAATTAATTGATTTAATCGCAGAAGTTCAAGAACATATTGACCAAGGAATTAGTACCATTCTTTATGTTAATAGTGATATTTCAACACGTGAGTTAGCACGTTACTACATTTATGCACATAAAAAAGGCTTGAAGAGTCTTTATTATACGAGAACACGTAAATTAAGCGTGGAAGAGTGCGTGGCTTGTACCGTTTAATATAAAAAGTGAGACATTATGAGCAGGGTTTTTCTGAACCCTGCTCATGCTTAGTTATCAATTTTTTATGTTTATTTAGAGAAGGGGCGATTTAATGCGTGCGGTAAACTGGAACAAAAAAGAAGATGATTTTAGTTTAATGTTTTGGAAGCAAAACATCGCTCAGTTTTGGACAGAAGAAGAAATCGCAGTGTCTTCTGACAAAAATACTTGGGCACAATTATCAAAAGAAGAGCAAATTGCTTATAAGCGTGTATTAGGTGGTTTAACACTTTTAGATACGAAACAAGGCGGCGAAGGGATGCCTCTTGTACTTGTTCATCTTGAAAATTTACAAGCGAAAAGTGTATTAGCTTTCATGGGCGCTATGGAAGAAGTACATGCGAAGAGTTACAGTCATATTTTCACAACGTTAGCTACTGAAGAAGAAATTGATGATATTTTTGAATGGGTAGATAACCATCCATTACTTGAGAAAAAGGCTGGTATTGTTACTAGTTACTATCGTCGTTTATTAAAGCCTGAAGTAACGAAAAAAGAGTTATACATGGCAATGGTAGCAAGTGTGTTCTTAGAAAGTTACTTATTCTATAGTGGGTTCTTCTATCCACTTTACTTAGCAGGTCAAGGCAAATTGACGGCAAGTGGTGAGATTATTAACTTAATAATTCGTGACGAGTCAATTCACGGCGTATTCGTTGGTATTTTAGCACAACAAATCTTCGCGGAACTTTCTGCAGAAGAGCAACAAGAAGTACAAACGGAAACGCAAGAGTTATTAATGAAACTGTATGAAATTGAATTGGCATATACAGAAGAAATTTACACTTCTATCGGTCTTGTAGAGGATGTAAATCGTTTCGTTCGTTACAATGCGAATAAAGGACTTATGAACTTAGGGCTTGAGCCGAAGTTTGAAGAAGAAGAAATTAATCCAATCGTTTTAAATGGTTTACGTACAGATACGAAAAACCATGACTTCTTCTCTGTAAAAGGAAATGGTTACGTAAAAGCAACGAATGTTGAAAAGTTAGCAGACGATGACTTCGTATTCAATTTCTAATATAGTGTTATAGAAAAAGCTGTCTTTATAGAAAAGACAGCTTTTTTGCTATGAATAGTTTACATAATGTTATTATTTCATGGAAATATTTTAATCTTGTAAAAGCCCAATTTGTGAGGAAGTGGGAATCAAGAAAAAACACGGATTAAGGTTTTATTTTCATATTTAGTCGTATGAGAGATTGAATAACTTATGTCAAAATGAATAAAAAATGAGAAGAAATGTGGCCCAATTTCACCTATACGTTCTTTTTAATATTGAATTTTTAAACTCTAGAAATTTTGGCTTAAAAATTGCATGAATATTTAAAAAGTAACAAAAAGGGAGGTAATACTCGGTGTGACATATAGTTACTTGAAAACGCTTCCTTTTGATTGTCGATTTTTAAATGGAAATTAGATAGAGAAAGTAGGAGGAATGATAGGTGGGGAAAGTAGTTGGTTTAAAACGTTCATTAGGGCTTTGGTCAATTGTTATGCTAGGGGTCGGGTATATGACACCGATGGTTGGGTTTGATACATTTGGAATCGTTTCTGAAAAAACGGGTGGTCATGTTCCAGGAGCTTATCTTATTGCATTAGCGGGGATGCTGTTTACCGCTGCAAGCTACGGCAAAATGGTAAAGGCTTTTCCTACCGCAGGATCTGCTTATACGTATACACAGAAGACAATTAGTGCAAGGCTTGGGTTTCTTGTTGGATGGTCCGCGTTATTGGATTATTTGTTTCTACCAATGGTGAACGCACTATTAACGAGAATTTATATGTCAGCATTTTTCCCAAGTGTTCCTAGTTGGGTATGGGTAATTGGCTTTGTTCTCCTTGTTACATTAATAAATATGATTAGCGTAAATGTTACTGCTAATTTCAATACGTTCTTAGTAATATTTCAAGTGTTAGTAATGGCCGTATTTGTTTTTCTAGTTATAAAAGGCTTATTAGCGGGAGAGGGAACAGGAGAAGTTTTTTCCATTCAGCCGTTTTTTCAATCAGATATACAAATATCACCGTTAGTTGCAGGTGCAACAATTCTTTGTTTCTCATTTTTAGGTTTTGATGCAGTAACTACATTTTCAGAAGAGACACCAAACGCGGAGAAAACAATTCCTCGAGCTATTTTTCTTACTGCTTTAATCGGCGGAGTTTTATTCATTACTACTACGTATTTTACACAATCTATGTTTCCAGATACATCTGTATTTAAAAATCAAGAATCAGCATCTCCAGAAATTGCGCTATATGTTGGTGGGAAATTATTTCAAGCTTTCTTTTTAGTAGGAACCCTTATGGGGACACTTGCGTCTGGTTTAGCTTCTCATACAAGTGTATCCAGGTTATTATACGTAATGGGGCGAGATAATGTAATTCCGAAGAAAATATTCGGGTACATTCATCCTCGCTGGCGAACTCCAGTATATAATATTATTTTTGTAGGAATTATTTCGCTCTTCGCTATATTCATTGATTTAGAAACAGCAGCATCTCTTATTAACTTTGGAGCACTTATTGCATTTACATTTGTTAATTTGTCTGTAATTTCTTACTATATAATCAAGAAAAAAAGATATAAAACGATAAAAGATTTCTTGAATTATCTAGTTATGCCTATTTTGGGTGCTGCTACTGTAGCGGTACTATGGTTTAACCTCAATATCCATTCACTTATTTTGGGACTTGGCTGGGCTGCTATCGGAATTGGGTACCTCCTATATATTACGAACATGTTTCGTTCAGCTCCTCCGCAAATGCATTTTGAAGAAGTACAGGAAATATAAAAAAGCAAAAGACATCGGGAATGGATCCGATGTCTTTTGCTTTGAAGATCATGTAACCAATGCAGTATTGCATAATTCATTCAACGATTCATAAGAAAGAGGGGCAAGTCTAGGGAGGATGGCTGATAAATGATGGTCAATATAGTATTTTCATTTGGCACAATTATTGCTTTGTACAATTAGTAAAAATATAAAAGCGGGGTGTTATGGTCGTAATCCAAGCAGAAAACATAATACAGTTGAACTTGAAAATCATTTCATTGAAGGTGGTTGCAAAGTTGTAGGAATAGCACGTCTAATATGCTAGTTGCATTTTTAACCTAAAGGAGGGACCAAATGAAACTGGATATTTTATTAGAAGAAGTGGAGAGACAACAAATCGGCTATTATTGCATTTTGTCGAATAGTCATCGTTACGATATAGCTGTTACGTATTCGCAACAGTTTCTTGGAAAAGCAATGGTTACCTCAATTCAAAATGGGAGAATGGTTTTATTAAGTCAAGAAGATATTGGAGAGGAACAATATTGGGCACCAAGGCTAGGAATTGAGGTAGAAGATATAGAAGAGCTTCAAAGCTTTTTCTATATGATTCTTCAGTCACAAAGGTTAGAAGAACAATATTAATAGAATAAGAGAAAGGGATGATTGATTGTGTATTATGATATTATTACGAGTCCGTGTTATGGAATAATTGAAAAAGTGTCTATTAATAAGGATTCACGAATTTATGAATGGGAGCCATTATTCTCTATTAAAGATATGAATGGTAAACTGGAAGTAATTAAGATGGGATGTAGTGGAGAAGTTCAATCTTTAGAAGTAGAGGCAGGAGATAAAGTAATTCCAGGTATGGTATTAGCTTACATTCAAGAAGATCTTTTCGTTAGTGGTAGTGATTAATGATAGAACAATGAGGAAGATGGAGGCATTCATCTTCCTTTTTTTAGTAAGTAAAGGAAAAAACGTTTTATTTTCAGATTAATTAAAAAAATCTGTATTTAATGATACAATACAAATTACATAGTTCAAAGGAGGAATAGCAGAATGTTTTCCATTGCTCATAAAAAAATTAGACCTATTGTTTCTCTATCTATCGATCAATCTGAAAAGGAATGGAATATAGATGTTGAAAATATAAAAGAATCTTTTCTATTTTTAAAAAGAGGGGAGAAATTATTTGCATACGTTCATGTGAAGGATCTGCTATCAAATAGTAAGGGATTAACTGCTAAGGTATTGCTTTCAAATGCTGTTTCACTAGATACAATATGTCATCTTAGTAAAGATATTTCTTTAACAGCTCTTTTTCAAATTATTGGAGCGCCGATTGCGATAGTAAAAAATGAAATGGATGAGCTAACAGGATATATAAGAAGAGAGGATGTTTTTGCAGAACTATTTAAACAAGAAAATCAGAGTGTTGATATATTGAAAATTATTTTAACATCTATTCCAATGGGGATTTTTGTAGTAGATCGTGAAAAGAAAATTGTAAATTGCAATGAGTCTGGTTTGAAGATGATTAAATCGACTCCTGAAAAAATTATGAATGTACCAGCAGAACTGATTTTTAATGAAGAGCACATTAATAATGTATTTACAACTGGAAAAACGATCTTGAATCAATTACAAATCACAAATGAGATGGGTGTATTAGTTGACTATAGTCCGATTCCAAACTTTGATCAAAATATTGAAGGAATGGTTATTATTGTGCAAGATTTGCCGATGGTCGAGGACATGGCGATGGAAATTGAATATATAAAGGATTTAAATAAAGATTTACATGCAATCTTGTCTAGTATTTATGATGAAATATTAGTTGTTAATCATAAAGGGGAATTAATTCGTTATAGTGAAACTGTTATCAATGATTTTTGGGGGAGTAATTTGAAAGACCTGTTAGGAAAAAATCTTTTAGACTTAGAAAAGAAAGGATTATTTAGTCCATCTGTTACGCGATTAGTGTTGGAAAAACAAAAAAAGGTATCAGTTGTACAAGAAACAAAAAGCGGAAGAAAAATATTAGCAGTTGGAAACCCTGTATTTAATGAAAACGGAGAGCTTCATCGTATTATTATTGCCTCAAGGGATATTACCGAAGCAACGAGATTGAAGACGGAATTACATGAAATAAAGAAGATATCAAAGCAATATAAGAAGGAGTTAGATGACTTTAAAAACAAAGATCGTTTTCTTAAGAAGCTTATTTACTGTAGTCCGAAAATGGAGCAAATTATTAACCAAGCTAAAAAAATAGCAGATTTTTCTTCCAATGTTCTTATTTCCGGAGAATCTGGCGTCGGAAAAGAAGTAATTGCTCAGGCAATTCATCAACTTGGAAACCGATCTTCAAAGCCGTTTTTAAAATTAAATTGTGGTGCAATTCCAGAAACTTTGTTAGAAAGTGAACTATTTGGTTATACGAAAGGTGCTTTTACAGGAGCCGATAAAAATGGGAAAGAAGGATATTTTAAGCGAGCTGATCAAGGTATTTTATTTTTAGATGAAATTGGAGAAATGCCTTTACATTTGCAAGTGAAATTGCTTAGAGTCCTGCAGGAACAAGAAGTAATTCCTATTGGAAGTACAATACCTACGAAAATAAATGTACAAATTATTGCTGCTACAAATAAGAGTCTTGAAAAGATGGTGGAATCTGGAACGTTCCGTGAAGATTTGTTTTATCGCCTAAATGTAATTCCGTTGCGAGTTCCTCCTCTACGAGAGCGAATGGAAGATGTTCCGGTACTTGCCTTTCATTTTTTGCAACAGTTAAATGAAAAATATAATAAAAATTATCATTTAACTCCAGATGCACTTAGCTTACTAGAGTTTTACTCATGGCCAGGAAATGTACGTGAATTACAAAATATGATTGAACGTTTAGTAGTATCAGCAGACGATCCAGTAATTGAAGCGGAGTTTGTCAGTAAGTTTTTAACACCTGGTTATGACTTTAAAAAATCAAAACCAGTTATTACAAGAGTATTACCATTACAAGAAGCATTACATTCTGTAGAAGAACAATTGATTTTACTTGCAATGAAGCAGTATAAAACAACGACTAAGGCTGCAAAAGCTCTTGGAATCAGCCAATCTTCAGTGAGTCGTAAATATCAAAAAATTGTTAGTGAAAAAGGGATAGCGGCTGATATCATCTCTTATTCCTAAAAAAGGAGAAGGTCACATAGACTTCTCCTTTTTGTGTGCGCCCAGCATGTACATATTCTCTAGGGTTCAAGTCCGGGGGCATGAAGGCGGTAGCGGTAATGATTAGCGTTCCGTTTTATGCAAAATAGAATAGTGTATGCGAAAATGCATAAATTATTTGTTGTTTTTAAGAAAATAGTCAGTTTATGTATGATTCCTTTGAATTTTAAATATTGGCATGAAATTTGCTTATAAATATATAAACGATCGATAAAGGAGGATTCAATATAGTGCTAGATTTAAAAATGTATGTAAATGGTGAATGGAGAGACTCTAGTAATCAAGAGAAAAGAACGATTATTAACCCTGCGAATGGCAAGGGTATAGCATATGCACCTGAGGGAACGATTGAGGATGCAAAATACGCGATAGAAGTGGCAAGAGCGGCTTTCGATAGCGGAATTTGGTCAGAAACATCAACTGCTCAAAGGGCATCATATTTATTTAAAATAGCAGATGAAATTGATAAAAATATGGAAGAATTAGTGTACCTTGAAACAATGGATAATGGAAAAACGTACCGTGAGGCAGAAGGAGATATTGGAGATGCAGCGGCTTGTTTTCGCTATTATGCCGGATTGATTACAAAGCCAGATGGTCAAACATATCATGTAGCCGATCCGATGCAAGCGATGGTTGTAAGAGAGCCAGTTGGTGTTTGTGGATTAATTGTTCCATGGAATTATCCACTATTGATGAGTGTATGGAAAATTGCACCTGCTTTAGCAGCTGGAAATACAATTGTGTTTAAACCTTCTGAAGTGACACCAATCACTGTAACAAAGCTATTCGAAATCCTTGAAAAAGTAGGGCTACCAAAAGGTGTTGCCAATATGGTAATGGGGGCCGGTCCAATAGTAGGAAATGAAATTGCAGCGAGTAATAAAGTGGACATGATTTCCTTTACAGGTGGAACAAAAACAGGTAAGCACATTATGAGAACAGCGGCAGATAATATGAAAAAGATTTCGTTAGAACTTGGAGGGAAATCTCCAAATATTATTTTTGCAGATGCAGATTTTGAGACCGCTATTGATTATGCTCTATTCGGTATTTATGCAGGTAGCGGACAAGTATGTTCAGCAGGATCAAGAATCCTTGTAGAAGAAAAGATTTATGATAAATTTGTTAATAGTTTTGTAGAGCGAGCACAGCAAATTAACGTTGGGCCTGGTGATAATCCAGAATCAGAAATGGGGCCACTTGTAAGTCAAGAACATATGGAAAAAGTATTACGTTATATTGAAATTGGGAAAGACGAAGGTGCAAACGTTGCTTGCGGAGGTAGACGAATAATGGAGGATGGAAAAGGTGATGGTTTCTTTATTGAACCAACAGTCTTTGTCAATGTAAAACCTGATATGCGTATTGTCCAGGAAGAAATCTTCGGTCCTGTTGTAGTAATTCAAAAGTTTAAAGACGAACAGGAAGCAATTGAGTTGGCAAACGGTACAGACTATGGTTTGGCTGGAGGGGTATTTACAGTTGATGGTGCAAAAGCAATGCGTGTGATTCGCAAACTTCGCGCAGGAATTACGTGGATTAATAGCTATCATCCAACATACAATGAGGCACCTTGGGGCGGATATAAGCAAAGTGGTATAGGTCGTAGTCTAGGAACGTTTGGTTTAGAAGAATTTCAAGAAATTAAGCAGATTAATATAAATCTAGAAGTAGAACCAATAGGTTGGTTTGCAAATAAAAAAAATGTAGGAGTGAATTAGATGGGAACGAACGTAGAAAATAAATTGAATGAGAAAGATGTAAAAGGTTCAAATGTAAATGAGTATATTACGAAAGTACTACAGTTAATTGAAAAAGAAAAGGTTACTGAAGAAGAGGCAAACTGGATTCAAAAAGAAACAGTAGACGGATTTAGAGAGCATGTAAACCCTGGTTTTCTTGCTTATAGAAAAACAGTAACAAAAGATGGACAATTTGCAGCAGTAGAGTGGTCAGATGAAGGATCTTGTTTCATGGATATTAACGGTAAAAGATATATTGACTGTTTAGGTGGATTTGGAATTTATAATGTTGGTCACCGTAATCCGAAAGTGGTAAAAGCTGTGACAGATCAATTAAAACGTCAAGCATTGCACAGTCAGGATTTACTGGATCCACTTCGAGCAATGCTTGCAAAGATTTTAGCGGATATTACACCTGGTGATTTGAAATACGCCTTCTTTACAAACAGTGGTACAGAAAGTGTGGAGGCAGCATTAAAACTAGCAAAAATGTATAGTGAGCGAACAACGTTCATTGCTACAACTCGTGCCTTCCATGGTAAGAGCCTTGGTTCCTTATCCGGAACGGCAAAAGGAATGTTCCGTAAGCCATTCTTACCATTGATTCCAGGTTTTCGTCACGTTCCATTTGGCGACATTGAGATGATGAGAAAAACATTTGAGACATGTGCATTAGTAGGAGAAGATGTTGCAGCAGTTATTTTAGAGCCAATTCAAGGGGAGGGCGGCATTATTTTACCTCCAGAAAATTATTTGAAACAAGTGCGAGAGCTTTGTGATGAGTTTGGATCACTCCTTATTTTTGATGAAGTGCAAACTGGAATGGGTCGTACAGGCAAAATGTTTGCGGCAGAATTATATGATGTTGTGCCGGATATTATTTGTCTTGCGAAGGCGTTTGGTGGAGGTGTAATGCCGGCGGGAGCTATTGTTGCGAAAGAAACAGTATTCAAAAGTTGGTTTGAAAATCCATTTATGCATACAACAACATTTGGAGGAAATCCTCTTGCATGTGCTGCTGCAATTGCAACAATCCATGTATTATTGGAAGAGAAATTACCGGAACGAGCTATGGAAGTTGGGGAGTATTTCTTGAATGGATTGAAACAAGCAGCAGAAGGGCACGAAGATAAAATCTTTGAAATTCGTGGTCAAGGTTTAATGATTGGGATTGAATTCCATAAAGACGAGATTGGTTATGAAGTGTCAAAGGCGATGTTTGATCAAGGAATTCTTGTTGCGGGAACATTAATTAACTCAAAAACAATTCGTATTGAACCATCCCTTACAATTAGTTATGAAGAAGTAGATACAGTTATTAATACGTTTAAATCTGTGCTAACTCAAGTAAAAGTAAAATAGATTTTGTATAAGGTTATATGTGAATTCAAACGATTGAAACTATAATCAGAATAGATTTATTTATATTTTATTACAGGAAGGCAGTGTAACGAAAAGTTACACTGCCTTTTTATTACATTTTTTGTTGTAAGTATTTACATGTAATTTGTCTTAGTGTACTATTTAACTAACACACTAAGACAGGAGGGGAGAAATGAAAATCGAATTTTCTCCAAATACACCAATTTATATTCAGGTAATGGAATACACAAAGAAAGAAATTGTAACGGGTCATTTATTGCCTGGTGATAAAATTCCCTCCGTACGTGAATTAGCGAGTGAATTGCAAGTAAATCCAAATACGATTCAGCGTACATTTCAAGAACTAGAACGGGATGGAGTTGTTGTAACACGTAGAGGAATGGGGCGATATGTAACGAATGAAGGGGAGAAAATTATGGAGCTGCGAAAAGATATGGCGAAAGAATTACTTCATTCTTTTATAGATGGAATGGACAATTTAGGTTTTTCAGAAGAAGAAATTCTTTCAATTCTTCGTTCTTCATTAAATAAGAAAAGGGAGGAGAACGAATGACAGAGCTATTAAAAATAGAAAATCTATGGAAGCGATATGGATTGAAAGCAGTAATCCGGGAATTAAGCATAGAGATTACAGAAGGAAAAATCGTTGGGCTTGTTGGAGATAACGGGAGCGGGAAAACGACATTATTGAAAATGATTGCAGGGCTGCAGCATCCTTCAGAAGGTAGCATAGCAATTAACGGTAAAAAAATAGGGTTAGAGACGAAAGAAATCGTTTCATTTATGTCTGATAAGCCAGTCTTTGATGATTGGATGACTGTAAAAGATGCATTATTCTTTTATAGAGATTTTTATAAAGACTTTGATATTCAAAAAGCAGTAGATACGATTGCGGAATTTAAAATACCATTAGAAGAAAAAATTACAGCATTATCAAAAGGTATGGTTGAAAAGCTTCAAATTATTTTAACGTTTTCTCGAAAAGCGAAGTTATACGTACTGGATGAACCACTTGGCGGGATTGATCTTGTTTCTAGAGAACACGTACTTGAGCTAATCCTTAAATTTTATCGTGAAGATTGTACGCTGATTATATCGACTCATTTAATAAGAGAAATCGAAAATATATTTGATGAAGTAATCTTTTTGAAAGATGGAGAAATAATATTGCATGAAAATGTGGAAGAACTACGATTTCAAAAGGGCAAAGCAGTACATGAGCTGTTTAAGGAGGCCTATGGGAAATGAGTCAGCTTTTTCGTTATCTGTATAATTGTAATAAGAGAAAGATAGCCATTATTTACTTCGGATTTATTACAGTTTCATTAATTCTTTTATTTAATATGAAAGGAGTTTCAGGAGTTAGAATTTCAGGTAGGCAAGATATAATCATTATTATATTTTTTATCGTACTAAGTATAAATGGATTTGCAATTCTTCTAACAGGTATATCGTCTTTTCGAAAAATGCTAAAAAGCTCTATGCTACGTTATACTTCTATTTCAGCACAAAAGTATATATGTGCAAATGTTTTATTTTGTGTACTACTCTTTATGATTTTGCTAGGAATAGGAATCATTTTTCTATACTATTTTTCTTTAAATATTTACAATGGAAAAACAGATTTAGGTGTTCAGCAAGCAATCCACAGTTTATATGATTATGGAATATTACATCATTTGTTATCTATTTTTTTATGGGGACTAGATTTTATTAATATGCTAGTTTCTATTTATTTAATTATAGTAATTGTAAAACTATTCAATGTGAAATCATCGATGAACAAGATTGTTTGCGTAGTTTTATTCGTCGTTTTTATCGCATTTAATGGGGGAATAACGTATATTTTTCAGCAAATAGAAAAGTACGTGTTTGCTATAAATAATATTGGATTTATAGATCAAGATGGTTTTTTAAATACATCATTCTATTCTGGTACAGAGATTACAGTTTTAAATCTATGTTTTAATTGTTTATTAACAATTATATTACTAGTAGTTACAGGTCGCGTAATCGATAAAAAACTAGAAGTCTAAAGGAGGAGTCAGCATTGGGAAACGTAGTAGTGAAATTAGAAAATGTTCGAAAAAAGATTGGTAAGACAGAAATTATTCAGGGCTTATCATTTGAGGTTCAAGAAGGAGAAGTATACGGGTTCCTTGGACCGAACGGTAGTGGTAAGACGATGACAATTCGTATGATGACAGGTCTTATTTCGATGACAGAAGGTGATATTACAATTTGTGGCCATAGTATCCGCACAGAGCGTGAAAAGGCGCTAGAGCAAATTGGAGCGATTGTAGAAAATCCCGAGTTATATGATTATATGACAGGAATGCAAAACTTAAAGCAGTTTGCAAACATGGCAATTACCCCAATTAGTAAAGAGCGTATCGCTGAAATTGTAAAGCTTGTTGATTTAGAGCATGCCATTCATAAAAAGGTGAAAACATATTCACTTGGAATGAAACAACGCCTAGGAATCGCACAAGCGTTACTTCATCAACCAAAAATATTAATTTTAGATGAACCGACAAACGGATTAGATCCAGCTGGTATTCGCCAAATTCGTGACTATTTACAACGATTAGCGAAGGAAGAAAATATTGCAGTCATTGTATCAAGTCATTTATTAAGTGAAATTGAATTAATGTGTGACCGCGTCGTTATTATAAAGCAAGGTGAGTTTGTGCAAGAGTATAACTTACATGAACAAGCGAAGCATGATGAAACGGTAGTTGTAGCGTTTGAAGTAGATCAAGTTCAGAAAGCAAATGAAATCATTGAAGGTAAGGAACAAGGGAATGTAATTGTGACATCTATAATGAAAGAAGAGATTCCGCAAATTGTAAAAGAGCTAGTAAATGCTGATGTACTCGTATACGGTGTTACTGTTCAAAATAAAACGTTAGAGGATGAATTCTTAGCGATTACAGGGGGAGTGAAAGCGTAATGTTTAAATTAATTCAAAATGAATTTTTGAAGTTACATGCGAAAAAAGGTATGTATATTTTAATAGGTGTAATTGCAGCATTGGAGATTTTGGGAGTTTTAGCGATGCTGAAATGGGGAGGAGGACATGAGTTTAAAGGATCATATTTAGATTTTGTAAGTTCAGATATTGGTTTAATTACCTTGTTTGCAACAATTTTTGGAATTACGATTGCTTCTCGTACAATTACTGATGAGTTTCAAAAAGGTACAATTAAGCAGTTATTAATCCGTCCGAGAAAACGAATTACAGTTTTGTTCTCTAAATATATTACAGTGTTACTTACTATATTATTTATCATATTTGCTAGCACGTTAATCGCAATGATTATTGGCGGGATTGTAATGGATGGTAGTAAAACAGAATTAACGTTAGGAATCATAATGAAGTCCATTTTATATCAAGTACTTTCACCGTTCTTCTTTGCAACTCTTGCCTTTTTCTTAGCAAACGTATTTAGAAAGTCTGTATTACCATTAATTATTACGTTGTTCCTATTTTTCTTGCAAGGAGCAATTAATATGGTGCTAATAATGTTTGCAAAAGGTGTAGCGAAATTTGTTGTGTTCTTCCATTTAAATTTAAGTGTTTACGACAGCAATAAATTAGTAAGTGGCGGAGTAGAACCACCATTTACAGAATTTACGTTTACAACTTCATTGTTACTTGTAGTTGCATACTTTGCAGTATTACTTGTAGCATCAAGTGTATTATTCCAAAAACGTGACGTATTATAATAGAAAAAATCCCCGTGTTAACGGGGATTTTTATTAACCAATTTTTTTTGATTTATATAGTTTTTAAGTGTGGCAAATACATATTTACTTAGGAATATAATTGTAACTAAGTTGAAGAACATCGATATCGTATATCAAATAAGATCGTTATTATATAATTTAATAGATATGTTGTTCGAAAGCACCTGAGAAAAATAGGGAGATTTTCAACTATATTCATATTATAATTTAGTTATTCGGCCATTTGTGGGAGAAGGGCTACCCATAAAACACTGAGTAAAGTTTCACTTTATATCATCTCTGGAGGTGTTCAATATGCAATATGCATTTTCACGTATAAGGTTACGTAGTTTTTTTGGATGGATGATTATAGGGATGTTCCTAACGATGATTCCATTAAGTTTATCAGGCGCTTCTGACAATACGATAGAGTTCTTGTCACAAATATCAATATTTTTCGTATTTCCACTATTGTGGCTATATTTAAAAACAAGTAAAAATAATGTTGTTTTTAAAAGTTTTTTTGATAAGCCCAGACGTTTACATTGGGGGTTAATTGTATTAGCAACGATAATGGGAATGATTTTTTCAGTCGGTATATCCCAAATTCAATTTTATATTTTAGCACATACTTTACCTGATTTCTTAGTTATCATGTTAGAAGATGGAAATGTAATTAATACGAGTAACATATACATGACGATATTTACTTTCATTTCAGCATGTGTATTAGCCCCAATAATGGAAGAGGTCATTTTTAGAGGTTTTTTCTTACAGCGAATGGCATACAAATGGGGGATTAAACGAGCGGTTATTATATCCTCTCTTATTTTTGGACTAGGACATTTTGATGTTATCGGTGCTTTCATGTTCGGTGTTATTATGTGCCTTCTATACATAAAGACAAAAAATATATGGACGAATATTGCTGTGCATGCTCTAAATAATTTGATTGCAACGAGTATGCAATCTGTAGGTGGAGATGGAAGTGACGCAATCTCGATTACTGAATTACAAGCACAAAGTAATTTATGGATCGGCATTGGTCTTGCGATTATCGGTTTATTATGGTTAATTCCTTTTACTTGGAAACAATGGCGTACTGTAAAAGAAGTAGGTGTGCCACCGATTCGCTTAATAAATGAAGAAAAAGTGATGAATTCAGCACGTGAAAATGAAATGTATAGCCAAGTTATACTAACGAATAGATTGATGGCGGTGGAACTACCAGATGAGGCTGTCAACCAGCTCAAGTTAGAAGAAAATGAGTATGTAACAATAGCTGTAGAAGAAGATAAGATTATTATAAAAAAGGCGGATTATAGGCCATGAAAAAGTAGCTCTCCAGTATGAAAAGGAGAGCTACTTTTTAATTTGTAATAATTTCTACACGGAAGTTATTTCCGTTTTTCACGTATTTAATATCTGTAACAATCCGAACGGTTTTTAGAAGTTCAACTTTTTCACCAATTCGAGGGATGGTCGGAACATTATCCCAAATACCAAGCAAGTCATCTAATTGCGCCGTTTTTTCATAAAACCAGATTTTCAATGTAAAGCCCCTTTCTCGAACTTTATGTATTTTAATACATGATATATCATTTTTATTCTTAATGTAAGGGGTTTTTACTCTTTTTATGAATAAAAATGAATTAATCTTCTGGGAAGATATGTTCAATATCCGGAGTAAGAGCTACTTCTGATAATACGATATGAGAAACTGTCGTTGCATATGAAGAAACATTATTGATAAATTCTTCAAGTTCAACGAGTGAAGGAACAGAGATTTTTACAATGTAGCATAAGCTTCCTGTTACTCGATAACAAAAACTTGCAGATGGATAAGACTGGATAAACTGTTGCATACGTGTTGTATCACCATTTTTTAAAGTGATTTCTAAAATACAATCTAAAACAAGTCCTGCTTTTTTATAATCGATATCAATTGTGTATTTTTGAATAATTCCTTCACTTTCAAGTTTACGAACACGTTCTGTAGTAGACGGAGCTGATAAGTTTACTCGTTTTGCTAATTCGCGCATGGAAAGGCGACTATCATTATATAATTCATTTAAAATTTTTCGATCAACACGGTCTAATTGCATTTGTAAATATACCTCCAGTAAAATGATGATTTTTGTAAAGGAAAAATATAAATTAAGATTCATATGAAATGTAAAGTGAACTTTATTTATTTTACAATAAAAAAGAAGGGAATAGGAGGAAAAATGATGGAGAGAATTACATTATCAAATGTAGGAGATACAAAGTTTCAAAAATTATTAGGGCATAATCCGAGTATATTAAATTCGTGGAGTACGTTAGAGAATACACTGTATAGTACAGGGACGCTTTCCGCAGAGTTAAAAGAGCAAGTAAGAAGAACATTAGCGTTTGGGAATGAATGTCCGTACTGTATGGCAAAGGGAAAGCCGGATGATATACAAAAAATAGAAGAAATTAGCGTAGCCGTTACTTTTGCACATGCATTTGTTCATGACCAAAAGGCGATAGATGATAATATGTTTCATGCATTAAAACAATATTGGACTGAAAAAGAAATTGTAGAGCTTTGTGCCTATATTTGTTTTATTACTGCGTCACAGCAACTTGGTTTTCTGTTTCAATTACAGCCTAATTAATTAGGAGGATAGTATGCTTAATCAAGTAGCACTTATAATCATTGATGTACAAGAAGCGTTCAATTTACCGTACTGGGGCACAAGGAATAACCTTTTTGCGGAAGGAAATATGAAAAGCTTGTTAGAAGAGTGGAGAAAAAGGAAACTACCAGTTTTTCATATTCAACATGTAAATAAAGAAAATGTTCAGTCGATGTTTTATCAATATGCGGAAACGGTGAACTTTAAAGAAGAAGTGAAACCACTGCCAGATGAGGTGATTATTCAGAAATCTGTTAATAGCGCGTTCATTGGGACAAATTTAGAGGAACAATTAGGAGAGAAGAAATGTAATACTGTAGTGATTGTAGGATTAACGACAAATCATTGTGTGGAGACGACAACACGGATGGCAGGTAATTTAGGATTTACAACGTATTTAGTGAGCGATGCGACGGCTACATTCAATCGTAAAGGTCTGGACGGGGCAGAGTATAGTGCAGAGGACATCCACAATATGACACTTGTAAACTTACATGATGAATTTGCTAAAATCATTACGACTGAAGATGTTTTAAAATTATTTTAAGAAAATAATTACGGAATTATGTAGAAAAAAATAAGAATATTTCGTATAATCTAAGTATAATCATTTTGAAAATAGGGGTGGCATCATATGGAGCAAATTTCAGTAAATAAAATAGAAAAAGTACTCGTTTTAGCAGGTGAGGATAAACAAAAGCAAAAGGAATTTTATGAATTGCTCTTATCAACGGAGTTTTATGTTTCTGGTTCACTTGAAGCAGAAGACGGGGCAACGGAAGGAACACTTCGTTTGCGTCATTTCCAAGGAGAGGGTAGATGGATCGTTCCGTTCTTTACACAATTGAAATTTGTAAAAGATGTGTTGCCAGAAGGTACACCCCTTATTACGATACGTGGAAAAGAATTATTTGGTGGCATTGAGAAGGATGCAACAGCTGTATTAAATGTTGGTACTGATATAAGTAAAACATTTATTCCAGAAGAAGTTGCAGATATCGCATCTGGACGAATTTTTAATTATTATAAGTAAAAGGAAAAGCTTAATTGCTTTTCCTTTTTAATTTAAACATGGAGTGGCTACGCCGGAAGAAATAGAGAGTGTTTTATTATTTGTATTTATTGTTGCTGTAGCTCCAAGGGGAATACCGATATTTGGACTTATATGTCCAATCGGTAAACCGAATAGGACAGGTATATCATATGGCATGAAATATTCATATAATATTGTTTGCAATGATTGGGATGGTTTAGAAGGGTTGCAATCATGACAACTTGAAAAAATAACGCCATTGCATTCATTAAACTTTCCAGATAAAAGTAATTGATTTAACATACGATCGATGCGGTACGGTTCTTCCCCGATATCTTCAAGCAATAAAAGTGTATTGGCTGTACTTATTTCATAGGGTGAACCAATTACACTCGTTAAAACAGCTAAATTCCCTCCAACTAATGTACCTGTAGCTGTACAGGCTGAGCTAGGTACGATACATTCTGATGCATATAAGATGGATGAATACGGATGGAATAGTTGATTGAAAGAAGATAAAGAGAGAGAATCTATACCTTTTCCTAATTCTTCAATCATTGGACCATGAAAAGTTACAAGCTCTGCATAACGTGAAAAGGCAGTATGTAAAGCCGTAATATCGCTATATCCCCAAAAAATCTTTGGATTCCGTTGAATGATTTCATATTGAATGTAAGGGAGGAGACGAGCGCTGCCGTAACCACCTCGTGCACAAAAGACTGCTTTGACTTCAGTATTTGTAAATGCTTCATGTATATCATCAAGACGAACTTGATCACTTCCAGCTAAATATCCATACGTTTCATAAACACTCTTCCCAATTATTACGAATAAACCCATCTCTTGTAATACGTTCACACCTTTTAATACATTCTCAAGTGTTGGTGGGCCAGACGGTGCAATAATCATTACTGTATCACCTTTTTTTAACGCATTTGGATAAATCATTGTTCTCAGCCTCCTTCTCTTTCAATATATTCGCTTGAGCGAAAGTTCAATCCTTGTAAAAGAAGGGGAAAGCATGTCATATAAAGAAGGTATAGGGAAAGTAGGAGGGAAAATGATGTTTACAAGTCGAGTAATAGATATATTACAAATTAAGTATCCGATCATTCAAGCAGGTATGGCAGGAGCGATTACAACGCCAGAACTTGTTGCAGCTGTGAGTAATAGCGGAGGATTAGGTACGCTTGGAGCAGGGTATATGAGCCCAGAACAAATCCGTGAAGCGATTTATAAAATAAGGGAACTAACAAATAAGCCTTTCAGTGTTAATTTACTTTTAACGAAAGAGATACAGATAGAAGAAGAGAAGGTAAACGAGGCGAAAGTATTACTTAGTGGAGTGAATAGAGAATTAGGTATAGAGGAAGAAAAGACTTTAAAACTTCCAAAAAGCTATAAAGAACAATTACAAGTAGTATTAGAGGAAAAGGTACCAGTCGTTAGTTTTGCATTTCAAACGTTAGAAAAAGAAGAAATAGATGATTTGAAAAGGGAAGGGATAAAAGTTATCGGAACAGCTACCCATGTAGCGGAAGCGAAAGCACTTGCTAAGTTAGGGGTAGATATTATCGTCGGGCAAGGTAGCGAGGCAGGAGGGCATAGAGGAACGTTTATTGGGAAAGAACAAGATGCGATGATTGGTACATTTGCATTAATCCCGCAATTAGTAGCGGAAGTACCTCATATCCCGATTGTTGCAGCAGGTGGTGTAATGAATGGGCAAGGGCTTGTTGCGGCATTTGCGTTAGGGGCAGAAGCTGTTCAAATGGGATCAGCCTTTTTGACGAGTGAAGAAAGTATTACGCATGACGTGTATAAAGAGGCGATTTTACATAGTACAGATACAAGTACAACGGTAACCCGTGCGTTTTCTGGGAAATATGCACGGGGTATTCGTAATGAATTTATAGAGAAACATGAAGGAAGAGAAGAGAAGTTACCGATGTATCCAGTGCAAAACGTATTAACTTCAAAAATACGTCAAGAAGCAGCGAAGCAAAATAAGGAAGAGTATATGTCGCTTTGGGCGGGACAAGCATCATCATTAGCACGAACGGAATCAGCTCAGCACGTAGTGAAACGTGTCATGACAGAAGCAGAGAACGTAATTGAACAATTACAAGATGTATATAGAAAAAGACCACTTGAATAATTCAAGCGGTCTTTTCGTTAGTTTGCTTTATAAAATTGTTGGATAGCTTCGTCGATGTAAACCCAGCCTTTCCAACCTAAGTGCATATGATCTTTTAAGAAGTACTTATCATATTCATGATTTGAGAAATCAGCAATTGGATAGCCAGCCTGCTTAATTTGCTCATGAACTTTATTGTAGTATAATTCGCGTTTTTCTTTCGGGAAGCCAGCGTAATCATACCAAGGACCTTTTACAGGAACAGAAATGAAGAGCGGTTTTGCGCCAGATTGTTTTAATAAATCAAGTACAATTTGTAAATCTTCATATTCTGGTGATTGGTCATAAGCATCATTTTTTAAGTAACCTTCACGTTGCTTTAATTTCTTCTTAATTTTGCTATTGAAGTAATCATCTTCGATACCAAATTCGTTAGATCCTGATTCTACTGCACCTGTTTGATCCGCATGTTTACGAGCTTCTTCCCAGGTCATTTGTTTCAATGATGGATCAAGCGTTTCTTTATGCGGTTTAATATCAAACATTACTGTAAATAAATCTTTACGATCTAGAATGTTACGATAAATATAAGCGAAAGGTTTAGCAGCAAGTGCTTTTACTTTATACTTTGTATCATCGTAGGCGATACCTTCAAGCGAAATTTTTAATAAAGTTTCTTTTTTAACAATCTCAAAGTTTAATAAGCGTTTTGCAATTTGTTTTTTCATTTCAGGTTTTAAATCATCGTTGAAAATGAAGTGGTAACCTTGTTGTTTTGAAAAGTTAGGTGCAAAGTGTGTCTCATCAATACCTTGTGGTACAAACCATTGCGGAGAAAGAACGAATATCATTTTCTTATCTTTCAATTGATCCATTGTAGATGCGAAGTTTAATACATGTACAAGGTCTTGTGTTCCGCCGCGTCCAAGTAAGAATGGTGTGAATCCTTCAGGCTTTACTTTGAAATAATTCGATGGATGGAAAGCATCCATACGTGCGAATTCCGATGAACCGTACATCGGAAGATATTTCGGGTCTGCTAACATCTTTTGCTGTAAAATCATACTTTGAATCTTTTCTTCTTTTAAAGAAGTCGCAGCTTGTTCTACTTTCTCATCACTTAAAAGTGGGAGTAGGAAGCGCGTAGGAATAAGTAAGAATACAGCAAAAAGGGCCAATGCTAAAAGCATCGGACCAAATTTTACTTTGTTCATCGGATTTCTTCCAACTTTTTAATAACCATATTTGGTGTAGCCCACTCATCGCGGTCAAAATCAGAAATAGAAACTTCAATCTCTAAACGCTCTTGGAATTCTACTAATAAAGATACTACAGCGAAAGAATCAAGAATACCTTCTTCAAATAATTGAACATCTAAGTTTTCTTTCACAATATCGTTTTCACATACTTCTTCTAAAATATCTAATACTTGCTCTTTGAATTCTGCCATTTTTAAAATCTCCTTTATATCCGAATATATTATATGTGCAACTTCTTAATAGAATAAGAAGGGTGCATTAAAAGTATCTGTTAAGGTGTCCAGAGAAAATAAGGAAACCGAAACATACAACGTGGAACGTAATTACAATCGCAAGGACGTGTGTAAATTTATTGTTTGGCCAAAACTTATGCTTCTTGTTTTTTCGTTCGAAAATATCGAATAAGATAAACAGAGCGGCATGATATAGACCGTAAATAACATACTGCGCAACAGCGCTTCCTTGGATGTGCCAAATTCCCATAATGAAAAAGTTTAAAAATGCACCGATATACGAAATTGTGTAGCGGTTTTTAATTAACTTTTTCTTCGTTGCAAAAAAGACGAAACGCATGTAGATGAAATCACGGAACCAGAATGATAAACTCATGTGCCAGCGGTTCCAGAAGTCTTTAATATTACGACTAAGGAATGGCTTATTAAAGTTTTCTGGTGTTTTAATTCCCATCATGTAACTGATACCAATTACGAAAGCACTATAACCTGCAAAGTCAAAGAATAATTGCATGCTAGTAGCGTACATAAAAATCACATTAGATAAAAGTGTATCTTGATTGGCGAATACTGCCTTTACAAGATATGTTGTTATCAAGTGCGCGATTATAAATTTATACAGAAAACCTTGGAAAATACGGTTAAGCCCGGTATATAGTAACTTTTGATATTCCTCAGCACTAGGCGGCTTTTGGATATCTTTTTGGAATCTACGGTAACGATCGATAGGTCCACTTGAAATCGCAGGGAAGAATAAAACGAATTCCCAGAAATTAAAGAAGGAAAGTTCTTTAATTAAATTATCACGAACTTCAAAGACCATCTGTACAGCTCTAAATGTTACGTAAGACATACCTGCGAAAACAATAAAATGCAATTCAGGTACAAACGGTGCGATTTTTGCCAAAATAAGCGGTAAAATCGATAAAATAACAGCTATACAAAACGTGAATGTACTATTATTTTGTTTTCTTAACATTAAATAGCCTTTAATAAGGGCATATTGCCAAATAATAAATGCGGCTAACATGATTGCTTGCTTCGGTTTATCAGAGAAGATAATAACAAGCATTACTAATGTTAAAAAGGCATTATATTTACGCAACATTTTACCTTTAAATCCAGCTATGATAGTAGGTATTAATAAAATGCCTACTATAGCGAAAAAATAAAATGATCCATATGCGGTCATGCTGTAACCTCACTCAATAATTTTTTGCGATCTACCTTTCCATTTGGTGTCATTGGAATAGAAGATTGATACATGAATTTACGTGGAATCATGTAGTTTGGTAATCGCTCATTGAGTTCTTTTTTAATTGCAGATGTTAATTTGAATTCTTTTTCAAATGAATGCTCTCCAGGAACAACAACCGCTAATAAATAATCGTATTTTTCACCTTTTTTAATTGGAACAATAACTGCTCCTTCTACGTAAGAACACGCACGAAGGTGATGCTCAATTTCTTCTAATTCCATTCGATAACCATGAAGCTTAATTTGGAAATCAAGACGACCATTATAGAATAGAAGACCATTTTCTACATAGCCAGCATCGCCTGTTTTATAGGCGCGCTCGCCGTCAATCATGGTAAATGCTTTTTCTGTTAATTCAGGGCTTCCTAAATATCCAACGCTTACGCTTGGACCGACAATTACGATTTCACCCTTTTCACCATCAGGTGCAAGTGTGCCGTCTTCTTTCATAATAAGAAGGCGACAGTCTGATTTACAGTAGCCGACTGGAAGTGATTTGTATTGATCAAGCACTTCTTCTGTAACATGAATACCTGTTACAGCGACAGTAGCTTCTGTTGGACCGTACGTATTCATAATTGTAGCTTTCGGGAAACGCTCAATTAATTTTCTCGCCACTTCATTTGGTAACACTTCACCGCAGAATAAGAATGTTTTCATGTTTGGTAGCATACTCTCAGAGAAAGATGCTTCCATTAAACACATTTCAGCGAAAGATGGTGTTGAAGTCCATACTTGAATATCCGATTGCTCTAAAGAAGCAAACAAGTCTTTTGGACGTGCAATCATGTCTTTATCGATTGCCCAAAGTGTACCACCTGTTACTAATGATGGATAAATATCCATTACAGATAAATCGAATGAGAAAGGTGCTTGGTTTAAGAATACTTGCCCTGTTTGTAAGTTGAAATCTTCTACAGCCCATTTTGTAAAGCTAACAAGACAGTTATAAGTAATCTGAACCCCTTTCGGATTACCTGTACTTCCTGATGTGTAAATAATGTAGAAGTTCTCATCACCTTTTACCGCATGTTCAGGATTTGGAATGTTCCCTTTATGAGTAAAGAAAATATCTTTTAAGTTGTCTTCACTTACGATACGAACTGGTAAATCAGTTACAGTTACTTCTGTTCCTGATAAAAGTAATTTCGCACCAGAATTTTCAGCGATACGTTGTACGCGATCAGCTGGGATAGATAAATCTACAGGAATGTAAGCATGTCCAGCTTTTACACAACCTAAAAAGTTAATAATCATTTCAGGTTGCATATGGCCATAAACCATAATTGGTGAACGATCATCTGGATACTCAGAAGAAATCCAATGTGCTAACGCATCAGAATCTTCCTTTAATTGTTTGTACGTAATTTTCGCATCTCGCCAAACAAAAGCGGTTTGATCAGGCGTTTCTACAGCCCACTTTTCAATTTGTTCTAATAACTTCATAACGTTCCCACCCTAGAATTCATTGTAAATAAATGTACTTGTGTTTGTATCATGGAATCCATACAACCAAAGTAATGCAAATAAAATTGCAAGGTAATAAACCGTCTTTGCAACCCATTGTGTGAGTGGTTGAGACCATATCTCTTTTAATCTTTCCATGTCTTTCCCTCGCTTAATGAAATAATAGCTCTTTGTAGGTATCATGTCCTACATTATTGTGAAAAAAACAAAATCCCACATTTTAGGTAAAAATAAGTCAAAAGGCTCTTTTCTGATATTAGCACTAAATACTAAAAAAGAAAATCCCTAACTTAGCAATTATATTACATTCAGCATGAATTTGTAATGGGTTTGACATGTAAATAGAAAGTGGATTGTGTGAATACATAAAAGTGGACTATAAGAATACATGAAAATATAATATTTGTTTTTTATTAATCGGTAGAGACTGAGCAAACTTTAAATTACTAGATCTTTTTAAAAGGAGGAAATTATCATGAATAGAGTGTGGAAGAGTCTTATTTCAGAAGAAAATATTATGAAATGGAGACGGCATTTCCATAAGTATCCCGAATTATCGTTTCATGAAAAAGAAACTTCGCAATTTATATATGATACATTATGCTCATTTTCTTCTTTTGAAGTAACGAGACCAACGAAGTACAGTGTACTAGCAATTAAAAGAGGAACGGAACAAGGGAAAGTAGTTGCGATTCGAGCGGATATAGATGCTTTACCAATTCAAGAGGAGACAAGGAAATCTTATGCGTCTGTGAATAAAGGGATGATGCATGCATGTGGGCATGATGCTCATGCAGCTATTTTGTTAAGTACAGCAGAAGCGCTATCAAATATAAAGGAAGATTTTGTAGGGGAGATTCGTCTATTCTTTCAACACGCAGAAGAGGTGTACCCCGGTGGCGGACAAGAAATGGTGGAGGCCGGTGTTATGGACGGTGTCGATTATGTAATAGGTTTGCATGTTATGTCTGGATTAGAAAGTGGGAAGGTAGGAATTGTATATGGCCCTATGATGGCAGCACCAGACGTATTTACAATTGAAATTTTAGGAAAGGGTGGTCACGCGGCACGACCAGAAGAAACGATAGATCCTATTGCTATCGGAGCACAACTTATTACAAATTTACAACATATCGTATCAAGAAATACAAGTGCTTTTATGCATAGAGTATTGTCAGTTACACAATTTCATGGGGGGATGGCTGATAATATCATTCCAAACAAAGCATCTTTAATGGGAACTGTTCGATCTTTTAATCAAACATTAAGAGAGGAAGCAAAAGAGAAAATTGAGCAAATTGTGAAAGGAATTACAGAAGCGCATGGAGGGGATTATACATATACGTATCGTTACGGATATGATCCAGTTGTTAATAATGAGTACATTACGAAAATAGTAGAAAAAAGTGCGATAAAATTGTTCGGAAATCAGCGTATTGTGCATCTTGAACCTTCTATGGGAGGAGAAGATTTTTCAGCGTATTTAAGAAAAGCACCTGGTTGTTTTATTAAATTAGGAACAGGGAATAAAAAAATTGATACTTGTTATCCACATCATCATCCGAAATTTGATGTAGATGAATCAGCTTTAATTTATGGAGTAGAATTATTTTTAGAAACAACGATAAGGTTACTAAAATCATAGAAAAGTATAAAAAAAGGCAACTGCGCTCTATCGCAGTTGCTTCTATTTCTTCCGTCAGAGAGGGCTGAGAAAGAACTATGCTCATTTATAGTATATGAATAGCTAACGGACAAGCTTGTACATTTTAACTATTTTTTTAAAAATAGTTATTGACTTTGATAATCAATTTCAATTAATCTAATGGTATAATTGAAATTGATAATTATTATCAATGAAACAGATGAGGAACCTTAATGAGAAAAACATTTCACCTTTTACGAAGGGGATTAAAAAATAAAGATGTTGATAAGCATATTGAATGGCAACGAAATATAATTCGTTCTGAATATATAGATGAGAAGAGTACACTTCCAACAGAAAAAGAGATACAAGGTAAAAGGAGAGGTTCAGTTGAGTAAGTTAGTAATGATTTTTGCAAGTATGAGTGGAAATACGGAGGAAATGGCTGATCATATTGCGGGTGCGATTCGTGAAACAGAAAATGAAATTGAAGTCATTGATATTATGGATTCACCAGAAGCTTCTATATTAGAGCAATATGACGGTATTATTTTAGGTGCTTATACTTGGGGAGATGGTGATCTTCCTGATGATTTTTTAGATTTTTATGATGCAATGGATTCTATTAACTTAACTGGTAAAAAAGCAGCAGTATTCGGTTCTTGTGATTCGGCTTATCCGAAATACGGGGTAGCGGTTGATATTTTAATAGAAAAGCTGCAGGAGCGCGGGGCAGCAGTTGTATTAGACGGATTGAAGGTAGAATTAACGCCAGAAGATGAAGATGTAGAAAAATGTTTACAGTTTGGAGCTGAATTCGTAAAACACCTTTCTTAATGGCAGTAGGGAGATGAAGAGCAATTGCATGAAAAAATCTCAATTAAAACGATGACAGATTACCATTTGTATGATTTTATGCGTTGTCCAAACAAATTTTATTTCCGTCATATAAAAAGAAGAGAACCATCTTCATTTGAATGGCAACAAATAGCACAAATGATTGTAAATCAAATTATTAATGAATATTACACGGTACCTACCGGGCAACAAACAAAAATTTTTCTTTTAATACTTTTAGAAAAGTATTGGAAAAAAGTAAGGGTTAATATGTTTGCTTCAAAGGCGGAGTACTATATTGTTTTAGCGAAGCTAACTGATCACTTACTACAGTTTGTTGAAAGGGATGAGAGTCAGGCACCGCCGTTATTTTTATATGAGAAGTTTCAAACATATATGGAAGAGTTAGGTGTTCACATGTCATTGACATTTGAAGTTGGTGAGTGGAGTGCTGAATCGTTTGTAATTAAAAAGTATGTGGTTGATGCGGATGAGGAAATGCTAGCTCTTTGTCAGAAGTTAATGACTGTGTTTAGTTATAAGGCTTTCGGCATTATTCCGGGAAAAATCGAAGTGATTAATTTAATAGAAGGAACTAAGTATGAGTACATTCCAAAGCAGGAAGATATTATAACTGGAATGGATGATTTATTTAGAATGAAAGAAATGCTGCAACAACCTGAGCACTACACAGAGCGTAATTTTCGTTCTGAGTGTATGAGCTGTGCTTTTCGCAGTGAATGCCAAGTGGAAGAGGCAAAAGAGAAAATGCTGCAGAAGAAAAATATCGTACATTAAAGGATGCAACTTTGCATCCTTTTTTGTTATTGACATGAAAAGCTTTTCATCATTTACGGTATATTTGTAGAAAATTTTATAAGGGGAGGAATAATCAATGAGAGATGAAACGAAAGTATTTCAATGGTTAAAAGAACAGAATGCTCCTTTTGGAATTCAACTGCAAATTTTACAGGCGTTTCAATTGTATAAAGTTATTGTTGAAATGGATAAAAAGTTAATGATGTATGAGGAGAGAGAGTATAGGGAGAGAATGTAATCTCATCCCTGTAATATCACTTTCAGTTGTTCTTTATTCTTAATTAATTCGATTCTGTTGTTTGTTTCGATGTTATAAACAAGGTTATGTAGTAAAGGACTGTATTGATAAAAGCTAGTGATACGTTGAATAAGTAATGGATCATTGTGAGAAATAAGGGAACAGTATTGTTCATATACAGATGTAGTAAATTCATGTCCGAAATCATAATATAGCCCGGCAAAATCAAAAGCGGGATCGCCAATTTGAGCATCACCAAAATCGATGATTCCTGAGATGGTTTTATTTTGGTTATTAAATAAAATGTGATGATGTGTAAAGTCAGCGTGAATGATTGTATTTTGAAAAGTGGATGTAGCTATGTATTCAAAGAAATTTTCGAATAGACGATTTAAGGCTGATTTTTGGAGTGAAGTAAGACTGTTAGTAAAATACTGATTTAATTTTGTTTGTAGCTCTTTCCAGTATGTAAGTGTTTTTTCGATAGGGAACCCTAACGTTGTAACTTGTTTTAAAGGGATACTATGAAGTGCTGTAAGGAAAGTAGCTAATTGTGTAATGATTGCTTTCAATTCTTTTTTCTCTAGCCTGGTAACTATTTCTTTTTTAAACGGTTCACCATGAATGAGAGTATAGTAACTACAAAGTGGAAAAGTATCAGCATCATTTGTATATAATAGGTGATACTTTGGAACCTCGATTTCTTGTAGCGAATGAGAGAGAATTGTGCACAGTTCCTTTTCTAACGGAATTCGCTTTGCATACTCAAGTTTTCGCGGGAAACGAAACAGTAGCTCGTCATTTATAATAACCGCTATATTATCCCATCCTTCTTCATTTTGTTTATATGAATGTATAGAAAGATTAGGCAGAGCTTGTTTTATATATTGTTTATAGGAGCACATAATCGTTCCTCGTTTCTAAGTTAAAGGTAGGATATTCTACTTTATAATATCAGAATTTTCTTTCTTTGTGTTAATATATAACTATCATTATGAATAGGGATGGGATGTATTGTGAAGAAAAGAATAGTAATCATTTCTATATGTATCGCTTTTGGTTTGTTTTGGTCATATAAAGAGACTGTTTTTGCTAGCTTTAAACCGATAGATCAGTACGAGTTAAACCAAGAATTAAAGAACAAGAATATAGAAATTTTAACTCATAAAGAAATGAAAATGATAGGAGAACACTTTGTGACAGCGCAACTAGCAGTGTTTGAGTTTGATAATAAAGAAGATGTGAAGATAAAAAGCGAAGAGCTATTTGTAAATAAAGGGTATGAACAATTAATGGAAAATTATTATCCAAATCGTTTTCGGAATTTAGAGTATAAATTTACAAACGAGGAGATACGTGAAGTGACGGAGGAGAGTTTTCGCTATCATGCTGTAGTGTACGTTGCTGGTACTGAAAATGGCAAGAGAAGTGAAATGAAATTAAATTATGACATGAAAATTGTAAAGGTTAATAATTTATTCATGGTGTTAGAACAAAAACAATATGTACAATAAAAAACCCTCTAGAAGCAGAGGGACTTTAAAGATTTTCATTTTGTTGACCAAGTTCTTTTTGAGCAATGTATAAATTTCCTTGCTCAACTTGTTTCAGTGTATGAACAGAATCTCCTGCATATCCTTTTTCTGTTTTAACAGTTCTTTTTGAACGATTAGATTCTTGTTTCTTCATATAATAGACCACCTTCCATTAAAAATAAACGAAAATGATGAGTACGAGTAATACGGCTGCGAAAATGGTAATGCCCATTAAAAAAGAAGTGTTTTTATATTTAGCTGGTTTATGTACATCTTGCCGATATCCAGGTGGAATTTCAGGGGCGAATTCTTCATCGAATGATTGTTTCTTTTGTTTTTCGTCCATATGTATCCACCTTTCTTTTTCATTATGTTACACGTTACAAGAAAAAATATGCATGAAGAAAACAGCCGCTATATCATTAGCGGCTGTTTTGCGTTGTATATTTTCTTTGTACTTGAAAGAGACGGATAAGCAGGAAGCCTGCCCCAAATGCTAGACCGATAATAAGACCGATCCAATACCCTTTCGCTGCCCAGTCAGTATACGTTGCGAATATGTAGCCAAGAGGTAGGCCTATTACCCAATAAGCGATCAATGTCATTATTAAGGCGATGTTTACGTCTTTATAACCACGTAATGCCCCTTGTACTGGAGTTGCAATCGCATCTGAAATTTGAAATAAAATCGCAAATATAAGAAATTCTTTTGCTAAATGGTGGACATTTGCATCTGTCGTATAAATAGAAGCAATTTCATCATCAAAGAAATAAAGAAGGATTGAATATAAAAGGGCGAAAGCAAGAGCTAGCCCAATTCCGATAAATCCATATTGTTTCGCATTATTGTATCGTTTTGCTCCAACTTCAAACCCAACGGCTATCGTCATTGCCATTGCTAAACTTAGAGGAGTCATATATAACAAGGAAGCAAAGTTCATGGCTGCTTGATGTGCTGCTATTGTTGTCGTACTAAAATTACTCATCATAAGTGTTACCGCAGCGAAAATACTCGTCTCAAAAAAGATAGCAAATCCGATAGGGACGCCAAGTTTCAGGAATTCCTTCCAACTTGCAAGAGAAGGACGGTATAACTGTTTAAAGATATTGAAAGAAGCGAAAGGCTCTTTCGTACGAATAATAATGACGGTAATAATTAAAATACACCAATATGTTGCTGCAGAAGCAATTGCCGCTCCGACACCACCGAGTTTTGGAAAACCGAAGTGACCGAAAATTAATACATAATTTAATACTACGTTAATTGGTAATGATAGTAATGTAATGATCATTGTTGTTCGAGTTTTTCCTAATGCATCAATAAATCCACGTAAAACAGTGTAAGTAAATAAAGGGATAATTCCAATCGCGATAATACTTAAAAATTGTGCCGCAATACGTTCCACGGGTTCTTCTAAGCGCATGCCATTTAAAATAGGTGTAACAGCGAAGAAGCCGATAAGGATAACAACGAAACTAGCACAAATTGCTAAATATACTGCTTGTATGACAATGTGAGGAACGTCCTCCTTTTTCTTTGATCCAATGAGTTGTGCAACAATAGGAGTAGTAGCCATTAAAATTCCGGTTAATCCCGTACTAACTGGAAGCCATATACTCGTTCCGATAGCAACACCCGCTAAATCAATAGGACTCGCGTGCCCTGACATTGTCGTATCAAAAAAGCTCATCGCAAATAATGACATTTGAGTTACAAAAATCGGGAAAAAGAGTAATAAAAATTGCTTTAACTTTTGTGAGAATGAAGTAGTTTCTTTCATAAAATCCCCTTTCAACGTAAAAAACAAACTCTTATTATCATACAATTTAATCAAAAAATAGAAAAGAAATAAGCGTATACAACAAATGAAATCAATAAAAAAAGGATGCACTTTGAAAAGGGATAAGGTATTATGATAAGGTGTGAAAAAATTACATATTCGTTATTAAGGAGGCACTACTTGTGGCTGATTGGTTAATTGGTTTAATCATGGGTGCTGTTGAAGGGTTAACAGAGTTTTTACCAGTATCATCAACAGGACATATGATTTTAACAGGACATTTAATTGGATTTGAAGACGATAGAGCGAAAGTTTTTGAAGTTGTAATCCAATTGGGATCGATTTTAGCAGTTGTTGTTATATTTTGGAAACGCCTATGGTCATTAGTTGGAATAGGGAAAGTAACTGATGGACCATCGTTAAATTTATTACATATTATTATCGGGATGATTCCTGCCGGCATACTCGGCGTATTATTCCATAGTGCAATTAAAGAAGTTTTATTCGGTCCAGGACCGGTTGTTATTAGCTTAGTAGCTGGTGGTATTTTAATGATTGTTGCTGAGAAGTTTTCAAAACCAAGTACAGCAAGAACGTTAGATGAAATCACATATAAGCAAGCATTTACAATCGGAATGTTCCAATGTTTAGCACTTTGGCCAGGATTTTCACGTTCTGGATCGACAATAAGTGGTGGTTTATTAGCACGTGTTTCGCATACAGCGGCAGCGGAATATACATTTATTTTAGCGGTGCCAATGATGGTAGCTGCAAGTGCCTTAGATTTAATTAAAAGCTGGGATATATTAAGCGCAGCTGATATACCGTTATTTGCAACTGGATTTATTACAGCATTCGTTGTTGCGATGCTTGCAATTGTTTCATTCTTAAAATTATTAGGTCGTGTAAAACTAACACCGTTCGCTTATTACCGTTTCATTTTAGCTGCGGTATTCTATTTCTTCATTATGTAATAAAAAAACCTGCCGAAATCGGCAGGTTTTTTATTTTACTACTTTCTCAATCATGCTTTCCATTACATGTTCCCAAAGAGAAGTATCATCAGCTAATGTAGCACGGAAATTAGCATACATTTCTTTTTGTTTTTCTTCGAATGTTGGATCCTCTTTTTCAGGTAATGTAGCACGCATTGAAGTTACTAATTCTTGTACTTTTGGAGCGCGTGGTCCAAAGACGGCTTGTTCATTTCCGTCTTTATCAATGAAAATAAAGATTGGAATCGCACGTGCTGTTCCATTTGTTAAATATTGATCCATTAATTCTAAGTTTTCATCACGAATTAATAATTTCATATCAATATTTGCAACTTCAGAAATTCGTTTCATAACAGGTACACATAAAAGGGCGTCGCCGCACCAATCAGCAGTTAATACGATAACACGCCAGCCATCATTTTGACGTTCTTCTAATACAGGAAGTAATTCATTTGGAATTAAAAAGTTATTATAAATGTGTAGTAACTCGTATTGGTTTACTTTCATTTCATTCACATATGTATCAAAGGACATACCTTTATCAGCCCATTGTTGTAAGTTCATAAGTAACACCTCTTTAGTATGATTTGCTTTTATTGTACCAATTTTTATATAGAAAAGCTTGTATTCTTACTCTTTCTTATCGCTTAATAATTTATTTAAGACGAACAAGAATAGTACGACACATAATTCAGCTATGTTGGACATTTGCACGCTTTCTATCCAATCATCGGCAGTATGAATGACGAGCCAATCTAGCGTAATTTCAATGATTGAGAAAAGTGCAAGTGAGAGCCAATTTGGCATATTTGTCGTCATTGGATATAACAGTACTTTAAAGAAGATTAAGATAAAGTATGTAATGCCATCTAAGAGGAGGATAAATAAAAAAAAGAGTAGTAAAGCAGTTCGTGATGAGTATTCTATACCTGTAATTTGAAAGATTCCTACATATACAAAAAATATAAATGCAAAAAATATAATGAGAAAGAGAGCAATAATACTAATGATAATTGTTTTATCTTTTAGGCTGAAATTAGAGAGCTTGTCCTCCTCATTCATTAAAATCACTCCTTTTTCTGGGAAATCAATTTCATTGTATCATGAAATATATTTTAAAAAACTACGAATTATGGGAAAATAAGGTGACAAAAAGTAAGATTTCATGTAGAATTATTAATAAGGTTTTTATTTAACTAAATTAAATAAAAGGGGCTGTCAAATTTGTCTCAAAATCGAGAACAATTAATGGAAGAACTATCGACAAATGTTTTTGCTATGTTCCGCACGTTGCGTAATGATATTGGAAAAATATTTGGTGGTTACATACCGTGGAATGAGTTCATTGTCCTTAGAATATTGAATCGCACGAATAAAGAAATGGTATCACGTGTAGCTAATGAGTTAAATGTATCGAATAGCCATATTACAGCTGTCACAGAAAAGCTAATTAATAAAGGCTTTGTAACTCGTTCGCGTTCTACATCAGATCGCCGAGTTGTATATTTAGAGATTACAGAACAAGGGAAAGATTTAGTTGCGAAAATGGAAGGTGAGAAAAAGAAATATTTACAAGAAAGATTCTCCGCACTTTCAGAAGACGAAATGAATGTAATGATATCTATTTCTAAAAAACTTATTTAAGTAGTTATAAACAAGAAAACGCTTACTTAATAACGAAGAAGACCTTCCTTATATACGGAAGGTCTTCTTCTGTGTGTAATAGATGATAAAAAATAAAATGTGTATGAAAAAAGATGGAGCGCCATACTACTAATAAAGGAAGGAGGGAGAAATATGACGAATCGTAATGGTAGTCAAGGAAGTGGAAATCAAGGTTCACCAAAATCAGGGCAATTCCAGCAGGAGTTTAGTGCTGAATTTGAAACAGGTAATGATAACAAAGGAAAAGAATATCGTTCGAAAAAAGGAAGCAAGTCAAAAAAGGAGTGAATCATTTCACTCCTTTTTAATTTAGGATGCCGCAGATTGATCCGTATTATATTTTTCTTCTGTTTTGAAACAATCATTGCGCAAATTGCATCGCCGGAAATATTTACAGCTGTTCTAGACATATCTAGAATGCGGTCAATACCGATAATTAAAGCAATACCTTCTACTGATAGATTTACTTGATTTAAAACCATCGTAAGCATTACAAGTCCAACACCTGGTACACCAGCAGTACCGATACTAGCTAGTACAGCAGTTAATACGACCATAGCTAATTGCTGAAATAAGCGAAGAGAGTTAAATTATGTATTTGGAAAAAAATAGACCATCACATGATGGCCTAGGGAAGGGGACAATTTATGTCAATTTAATTAGGGATGGAAAGCTGTTCAAGACACTGGGGAATGTCTTATAAATTAGGGAGGAACAGCTCCGATACATATACTATAAAAGGTAGATGTGATCTAGATGTGAACATAGAGTGAAAGAGCGAGGGAGTTTTAAATAAAAGATAGAAAAAACAAAAAATAAGACCATCACATATAGGATGGTCAAGGGAAGGGGACAATTTATGTCAATTTAATTAGGGATGGAAGCTATTCAAAGACACTGGGGAATGTCTTATAAATTAGGGAGGAATAGCTCCGATAC